>JBICHS010000098.1:0-2782 GCA_043101135.1 Phycisphaeraceae bacterium JB051 | reverse complement strand
GCGTTGGCGGCGGACGTATGGTTTACCTCGACGTCTCGCACCTGCCTCAGGGCACCAAGGACAAGCTTAAAGCCATCCTTGAAATCTACGAAAAATTCACCGGCGACGATCCGACCGAAGTCCCCATGAAGATTTTCCCGGCTGTCCACTACTCCATGGGTGGCCTCTACACCGTCTTTACCGAACAGGAAAAAGAAGCGGTTCCCGGCGATGGCGATGTGGTCATCGGCATGAAGGACGGCGATCCAAGCAATATGATGACCAACATCCCCGGTCTCTTTGCATTCGGTGAAGTCAACTACCAATACCACGGCGGTACACGCCTTGGTGCAAACGCCCTGCTTAACTGTATCTTCGACGGTCTGTACTGCGGTCCTTCTCTTGTCAACTATGCCAAGACCGCCCGCAAGACCCCGGCCAGCGAAGTGCCCCAGGCCGTCATCGACAAGTACGTTGCACAGGAAAAAGCCAAGTGCGATGCACTGATCAACTCCAAGGGCTCTGCCAACCCGTACGACATCTGGCGTCGCCTTGGTGATGAAATGACTGCTGCGGCAACCGTGGTTCGTACCGAAGAACGCATGGTTCAGGCATTGGAAACCGTCAAGAAACTCCGCGAAGAGTACAAGGACGTCTGCCTGTCTGACACCGGCATGTGGACCAACCAGAACCTCAGCTTCACCCGTGCCCTCAACGACATGTTGATCTACGCCGAAGCCATTCTGGTTCCCGCCATTGCCCGTAAGGAATCGCGTGGTTCTCACTACCGTCCTGACTTCCCCGAACGTGTTGACGATCCGTTCCAGAAAACGTCCATCGTCAAGTTCGTTGATGGTCAGCCGGAACTGAGCTACGAAGACGTGGCCACCCCCATGGTGCCGCCCCGTGCTCGTACCTATGGCAAGACCAGCTAACTGTGAACACAATCACCCGAGGAAACCGACTCGAAAATCCAAGGGTGTCGCAATAGAGAAAAGTGTTAATTGACTGATTTTTTAACCCTGGGATCCGACGCTTCGCCGCTTCCCGCTACGCGATGAGAGTATGCAAAATGACTGCATCCGACGCGAAAAAGAATTTCTATATCAAGGTCAAACGCCAGGATGGTCCGGGCAAAAATCCGTATTACCAGACGTTTGAATTGCCCTACAAGCCTAACCTTAACATCATCAGCTGCCTGCAAGCCATCGCATCGAACCCGGTGACCATCGATGGTAAGCAAGTCGCCCCGGTGGTCTGGGACTGTAACTGCCTCGAAGAAGTCTGTGGTGCCTGCACCATGGTCATGGGCGGTAAGGTCGGACAGAGCTGCTCGACACTGGTTGATGAACTGATGGAACGTGATGGCACCGGCTCCAAAGCCAACCCCATCACCCTTGAGCCCATGAGCAAGTTCCCCGTGATCCGCGACCTGTTCGTCGATCGTGCGAGCATGTTCAACAACCTCAAGGACATCAAAGGCTGGGTTCCCATCGATGGCACGCATCACCTCGGTGGTGGTCCCAAGGAAACCCAGGAAGAACAGGAACTGCGTTACGCCCTGTCTCGCTGCATGACTTGTGGTTGCTGCCTCGAAGCCTGCCCGCAGTTTGCCCTGGAAGGCAACTTCGTCGGTGCTCAGGTCTTCGGTCAGACCCTGTACTTCAACATGCATGAAACCGGTGCAACACTCAAGGACGAACGTCTGAACGTGATGCAGGAAGCCGGCGGCATCTCCGACTGCGGTAATGCCCAGAACTGTGTCGAAGTCTGCCCCAAGGAACTGCCCCTCGTCGAAGCCATCGCCAAGATCGGCCGCCAGACCACGGTGCACTCCGTCAAGCAGTTCTTCACCGGCAAGAAGTAAAACACAGGGTTTGGGGTTTAGGGTATAGGGTGTGGGGAAAAGGCAAAGACACCTTGATTGGGTGATTGGTTTGTCTTGCTCCCACACCCTAAACCCCAAACCCCAAACCCTATTTCAACTCTTCGAGTTGTAAATTCACAACGGGCGAAAAAATTTTCACCAACGTCCGTTTGTAATAACTGCAACGGTGCTATCAATAAGCACGGTTATCGTGGACCATCCGATAACCGTGCTTTTTTTGTGTTGATTTATTTGATCTGACCCGATATACATTAATGAGTCTCACGCACGGGTAGGAAAGCGGTGTAAAGAAATTCACCTTGGCCTCGGGGTTGTAGGAGAGACGTATGCAGCCAAACCCTACCGTAGATGCGCCCGCACTGGCGCAGATCAAACCTGTCGTTCGTTATGTCGATGATCAACAAGCTGTCATCGACACCCATTTTCGTCTCAAGCCACATTTGCCCGAATCGGGAATCAAAAATCCCAAACGCGTGCGCGTGTTGCTTGAAGTCGAAAATGAAAACGGCTTTCACGATGAAACCTTTGCCCATGTCGAACTCGACCACCTCTGTGGCATGGTTCGCATGCAGATGGTCCTGCCGGACATGTGGTGGCCCGCTGGTATGGGTTCCCAGGCGTTGTACAACGTCAACCTCACCCTGCTCAAAGGCCGACGCATTCTCGACAAGATCAACACCACCGTCGGCCTCACCTCCGTGCGCGTCACCGATTCGCATTTCGACACCCGCACCTTCATGGTCAACGGCAAGCCCTGTGAGATTCACACCATCGTCCCTGTGGATCATGTCCACGAAGACGCCCTGCTGCCTGCCAGCGGTGACTCGCTGATTGTTGTGCGTGATCACTATGGTTCGGACAGTCTCTTTGCAGCAGCCGACCTTGCAGGCATCCTGATGGTTCAATGTGTTCCCA
>JBICHS010000097.1:0-3406 GCA_043101135.1 Phycisphaeraceae bacterium JB051 | reverse complement strand
GGCTTGTTGCGGTCGGCATGCATGGTGAAGCGTTCGATGCCTGTCGCTGAGCCGGTGGTTTCGTCGATGTCGATGACAATGCCGTTGATGCGTGGGTCCTGATCCGAGACATCGAAGGCCATGTAAACCCCGGTGCGCAGGTGGGTCAAAACCGGGTCTACCCGACGGCCGATCACCGAATAATGCCCGCCGCACATGCCCAGGTCGGAGATGTAGGCGGTCTTGCGTTTGGCTTGCTTGGCATCGGGGAGCACGCAGGCGTCGGCGGTGGGGACATGGGTGTGTGAACCAAACACCGCGGAGACCTTGCCGTTGAGATGCCAACCCATGGCCTGTTTTTCGCTGGTGGTTTCAGCATGCATTTCCACGAGGATGATCGCGTTGTCGTCAACGGTTCGTGGCAGTTGCGCCAACATCCGATCCACCGAGGCAAACGGGTCATTGGCGTTAAGTCCCATGAACATGTTGCCCAGCACGATCATCACATACACCGGCGGGAGGTTCGCATCCTTGGGCTGCACCGCCATCCAACCCTTGCCGGGCGCGCCTTCGGGGAGATTGCCCGGGCGGATGATGTTGGTTTCGTCCTGGAGGATGGAGAAGATTTCGCGCTTTCGCAGGGCATGATCCCCCAGCGTCATGCCATCGATCCCGGCTTTGCAGAGCTTGCGATACTGATACGGTGTGAGTCCCGAACCGTTGGCGGTGTTCTCGGCATTGGCGAGCACCACGTCGGGCTTGTACTGTTCATGAATCTGCGGGACGAGCTGCGCAACCGACTGGCGGCCAC
Organism: Phycisphaeraceae bacterium JB051; assembly: GCA_043101135.1. Lineage (GTDB taxonomy): Bacteria > Planctomycetota > Phycisphaerae > Phycisphaerales > Phycisphaeraceae > UBA7800. Next base: position 2,616 of record JBICHS010000097.1, on the reverse strand, counting down.
ACGCTCCAACAATATCACCAAGCATCACAATTCGCATACGCCCAAACATAACACAATCACTAACCGCTCACCAGTGAAGGTTTTCACGATCTCGTGTCCGGCTGGCGTTCGTCAGTTTTTCATTTACCACGAAGACACGAAGAGCACGAAGGACACAAAGTTTTTCAAGACAGTTTTTTAACCACAGAGGACACAGAGAACACTGAGATTGAAAACAGATTGTTTTGCTTTCTCTCTTAACTCTGAGTTCTCTGTGTCTCTTCTATGAACCTGCCTTGTTTGTCAAGGAATTGTTGTTCTTGGCCCATTCTTCTATCCGAGCTCGGCCGTGGCCTGCCCTGTTGGGTGATCCGAACAATCCATCGCCGGCTGCCCTATCTGTGGTCGGGTGCAAGACCCAAGAGACACACGAGCTCACCGGCAACGAATCGTCAAGCCAAGTGCAACATTCACTTCACATCCATTGCAAAATGTCATCTTTCCATTCAGTCACACACCACCGTCATCCGGTGGTGCACCGTTCGCATCCAACGGTTGGCAACCGCTGCCACCGCTACATTTTTTCGCTTGCCACGCCGCATCAACTGATCGCACATTTCACGCCAACGCCCCACCGTGCGCACCAGGCGATGAGCTGCTTCGATGAGCAGCGCACGCAAGGCCTTGTCCACACCACCCACCAGCGAGCCGGTCGTCTGACGTTCGCCGCTGGCCGTGTTGCGTGGCGATAAGCCGCAATATCGACTCAACTGCTTGGCACGCTTGAACCGATCAAAGCGACCGATTGAAGCACGCAACGCCCAGGCGGTCACCGGCCCAATCCCCTCAATTTCAAGTAGTTTTTTCACCACCGCGTCGTCAGTCGTCTGCTCTTTGAGTCGCTTGCAAACCGTCTCAATGCGTTGGCTGACAAACGCCAACTCGGCTAACAACTCGTCGATGAGCCAGTGCGATGATTCATCCAAACGTGTTTCGTTGACCAATGCATCGAGCCATGCTTTGCTCCATCGCGTGCCTGCCACCTTCACGCCTTGCTGACGCAGAATCGCACCCACCCGAAGCTTGATGGCCTTGCGATCATTGACCAATCGCTGGCGATGATTGACCAACTGACGCAACGCGCGAATCGATGCACAGGGCAACCACACCTTGGGCAGATACCCCACACGCGACAGGTCAGCCAGCAGCTTGGCATCGCTCGCATCAGTCTTGTCCGTCGAACCTTTGAGCTTGTTGACGTACAACGGGTGAGCTAATTCCACTGTCCAGGAACCCGCCTCAGCCAACGCTTCGCCCAGTTGAGCCGCACCTTCGCAGGCTTCGATGGCAATCTTGCTCACCCCGCCCGCCCGATGCAACAGCGGCAACAACGACACCAGATCGTTATCGATCCGCCGATTGCACTGAATGCGAGCTTGTTGATCCATCATGCACACCTGCAAGCTGTTTTGATGGTAGTCCAATCCGACGTAATGCGTTAAAGTATCCATATCCATTGCTCCTCAAGATGCTCGTTAAAAAATACTTGGGCTATTGTCGAGCAATGGACTTTTTATTACCAATACAGGTTCATACCCATCTGTGGTAAAAAATGCCTTAACTGTCTTTCTTCGTGTCCTTCGCGCCTTCGTGGTTAAAACAAACCCAACGACAACCCATTGCCATCAAGATGGTTCAAGTCGCTCGTCACTAGTCCCCTACCCCGCTTTGGCTTATCATACGCCTCATGACCGCTCAAAACGTCAACTCCGTGGATCAGGCGATCCGTTTTATCGACTCGTGGCCCAAGCTCGCGCGTGCCAAGCGCATTGTCGTGGCTGGGGACTTTATGTTCGATCACTATGTCTATGGCAATGCCCAGCGTCTCTCGCCCGACGCACCGGTCCCGGTGCTGGCGATTGAAGATCAAAAATGGGTCCCTGGCGGTGCGTCTAACGTCTGCCTGGACCTCATTGCTCTGCGATGCAAGGTGTCCTGCCTGGGGATCGTTGGTAAAGACCGTCACGGTTTTGACCTCAAAAAATCCCTGAAGGAAAAAGGCTGCACCATCACCGGACTGGTTGATGATCCAAATCGCCCCACCACCATCAAGCAGAACTTCGTGGGCCTGGCTCAACATCGCCATGCTCAGAAAATGTTCCGCGTGGACACCGAAGATAAATCGCCTGCCAGCCCGACGATTGCCCAGAAAATCATGGCAGCGGGTGACCGACTCATCGCTCGTGCCGACGCGCTGATCATTGAAGACTACAACAAGGGTGCGATGACGCCTGCGGTGTGTCAGCATCTGATCAAGACCGCCAAAGAGCACAAGATTCCCGTGCTGGTCGATCCTGCAGCGATTGAGGATTACACCAAGTACCGCGGCGCGACGACGATCACCCCCAATGCCACCGAAGCGTGTCTGGCAACCGGGATGACACCGTCGGAAACTGACTTGATGGCCAAGACGCTTTTGCGTGAACTCAAATTGCAGACCGTGGTGCTGACGCTGGATAAGCGCGGCGCCTTGCTGCTGGTCAAAGGCAAGAAGCCCATCGCCATCCCCACTGAAGCGCGGAGCGTGTATGACGTGACCGGTGCAGGGGACATGGTGATTGCGATGCTCGCTGCGTC
>JBICHS010000096.1:0-2893 GCA_043101135.1 Phycisphaeraceae bacterium JB051 | reverse complement strand
AACGTGCCTGAACTGTTGTCCGCTTCCATGTTCGCACGCCCGACATCCGCAGCATGCAAGCCGGGCATGGTGGCGATACCGTCCAGACACGCCAGGCTGATCTCGTTGAGATTGTGCATTGCGTCCCAGATGTTGCCGGGGTAGCGGGTGTCCTGCGTGATGTCGTATTGGAGGAACTGGTTGTAGACATCGTAAAGCTGCTGCTGCTCACTCATCATTTCAGTGTGCAATCGCACCAGTTCCGCAGTGAGAACCGCATCAAGCAGGGTGTTGTTACTGCTGATGCTGTTGCGTCCGGTATTGGGGTTGTATGTCTCCTGCAAACCATCAAGCAGGCGGCGGTACTCGTTGTACTGAGCCTCCGCAATCAGCGGTTGGCAATCCATCACGGGGATGGCAGCAAGGTACCGCGTGATCGTCACGTTGTTCATGGCAACGGTATTGAACTGACGCGCGATCCACGTCCCCTGCGCATTGGCAGCGGCGTCGGCGGAGTGCTGAGCGACAATGCGATTATTCACATGCTTGCCCAGGTTGATCACGTAGTAAAGCAGTGACGCAATGAGCACGATCGCAAGCAGCATGATCACCAACACCACACCACGCTGACGGCGATGTCGCTGCGAGCCGGATGGCTTCAGACCGCTCGTTGTTTCAGTTGTGAAACATCGCATGATTATTGCTCCTTACCCACCTGCTCTAAAAGCTTGCGGACTTCGGGGGTGTCCTGAACCTTGGCAGCTTGAAGCAGATTCAAACGTGCCTGGTCAAACTGGCGGATGCTGATCTGATGCTTGGCGCGGGCGACCAGATGTTCATATTCCGTGTCATCAAATCGCTTGCGGATTTCATCATTGTCGATGATCTTGCGTGCCCGGTAGTAAGCCATTTTCGCTGCACCATAGTCACCTTGTTCACGCGCCTTGTCGCCGGCATCACGCTCGGCGGTGTAGGCTGCCAACGTGTCGAGTTCCTGTAAGGCTCCAGTCACACGGCTATCCGACGGGGCCATCCGACTCGCAGCGGTAAGTTCCGTGCGAGCGACATTCAGATTCGCCTGATCCAACGCCCGACGACCCGCATGGTAATGCTGTTCCAACTGGGCATTGCTGAGTTTCTGACGCAGTGATGCATCGCGACCCATTTTCAAAGCGTTTTGGTAATGCTCCATAGCCGTGGTGTAGTTCCGCGCAGCCATCGCATCATCGCCGGCCGCGATCAACGTCGAACGCTCGTTGGCATTGTTGATCCGAGAGATCGCACGCCGCGCCTGGGGCATGTCCGCATGACGCAACGCCTCGGTATACTGCGCAGTTGCCCCACGCAAATCACCGGCACGTTCACGTTCCTGACCAGCCTGATAAGCGATCTGAGCACGTAGCTGATTGATCTGCAAATCGATTGCCGGGTCCTGTCTGATTTGCTGAGCACGGTTGTAAAGATCGATCGCTTGGGACAACTGGTTGTTACGCTGAGCCGTGCGGGCATCGAGTAATGCCTGATCATAATCACGCTCGCGTTTGAGTTCGCTGATGCGCTTGTTGATCAGGTGATTGGACAGACGCAGTTGTCTTTCCTCAAGCATGCTGATCGCTTCATCACGGCGACCGGTGTCCACGAGTTGCTTGGCTTCTTCGAGAATCCCGGTGATCACGCTTTGATCCTGCATGGCAGATAAACGCGTGCCGATCTCTTCGAGAACTTTCTTTTCGTCATCGGTTGGTGAGTAGCTGTTTTGCTCAATGAGTTGCTGCCGCGCCAGGTCGTATTGACCGTTTGCAATCAACTGCTCGATCTTGCTCACCTGATTGGCAAAGGCTGCTTTACGCTGCGTCTCACGGATTTGCACCTTGAGTTTTTCACGCTGGGTTTGATCAAACGCACCCGACTCATCCGCATCCATCAAGGCTTTGACAGCAGCATCATACGCCTTGTTATTCTCGTAAATGCGAGCCTCAGCGAGCAGCTGGTAACCCTTGCTTTTACGCCCAAGTTCGGAAGTGGTCGGCCATTCCTGAATGAGTTCAGAAAAGAGATTGGAGGCCTGTTCGTATTCCTGTTCCTTGAAACGTTGGAGTGCTGCCTTGTAGGAAGCGTGTGCATTGGCGACGCGCTGTTTTTCCTGCAGCTCAGCTTCATTGTTCTGTTGCATCATCAAAGCAACAAGCACGCCACAGAGCACAACAATGACGGCACCAAGATAGTAGGGGAGCTTACTTTTCTTAGGCAGCATCGCAGTGGGTTGATCCGGTGCAACGCCGGTCGCAGCAGCCCCGGACCCGGTACCGGAGATGGCCAGGCTGCCGACGGCTTGTTGTTGATGCTGTGAATGCCCATGTGATCCCTGGGGAATCTGCGAAGCGTCGGCCTTGTCAGCACCGTTGGCAAAGTGAACTTTGATGGCTTCAACGAGTTCATGACCAGAGGCGATGCGCTGCGTCGGGTCTTTAGCCATGAGGCGGTCCACCAAGTCACTGAGTGTGGGTTCAATGCCGGGAACCAGTTCCTTAAGTGGTGTGGCTTTGGCGCGTTGATTGGCATGCCACTTCATCCAACGCAGCGCCTGGTTACGCTGATCCTTAAGGACAAAGCGGAAAGCCTGTTCAAAGTTGTTACGACCGGCAAGCATCTCATAGCCAATCATGCCCAGTGAATACAGGTCCGCACGTCCGTCGACGTTTTCGCCACTGGTCAGTTCGGGCGCCATGTAACGGACGCTGCCCGCTGCCATGGTGTCCATGTCCCCGATGAGCGATGCCAAACCGAAGTCACAGATTTTCAAGCCACCGCTATTAGGCATGAGAATGTTGGCAGGTTTAAGGTCGCGATGAATTACGCCGTTGTCGTGGAGATGTTGCAGTCCCATTGCCGTCGCCGCCATGATGCCCAACGC
>JBICHS010000095.1:0-3764 GCA_043101135.1 Phycisphaeraceae bacterium JB051 | reverse complement strand
GACTGTAGGCGATGATCATCATATCCCGCAGGTAGTCTGCTTGAAGCTGATCATCGTTGGTGGAGAAGTCCAGTTCGGTGTATTGCAGGCGATCAGCATAGGGGGCGAACTGCTCCATGCGTTCGTAGACTTTTTGCGGGTGGATGATGGAGGTGGTGTTGTAGTGTCCCATGAAACCGATGCCATCGGGACGCTGTCCGAACTTGATGAGGTCCTTGATCATGTTCAGGTAAGGCTCAGCCCGGGCGCCATCTCCGACGAGGATGTGTCCCTCGTTGGTCCAGAGTTGAGCATGCGGTGCATAGGCGCGTCCCATCGCAAAACACTGGGCATAGAAGTCCGGCTCATCGAGAAATTCGAGCAACGTCGGGCCGCCTGATCCCCACATGGGATGGTTGAGACAGTCCCATTCGGTGACGCGTTTTCCTGCCCATGTCGCCTTGTCCTTGGCTTGGGCGATCATGCGTTTGCGCAGCTCAGCTTTGCGTTTGGGGTCTGCTTTGACATGGCGTGGCATACGACCGTTAAACAGGCGATGACCACGGACTTTGATGTCACGATCATTAAGCCAGGTCAGTGCGTTTTCCAGCCAATCCTGTCGGAACAGATGAGCACGGATGTCTTTTTCAGTGTTCTCAATGCCACGGATGTAGCAGCCGTATTTAAAGTCGTTTTCGAGCACAACCCAGTTGAAATTGTCTTCGACGATTTTTCGGTATTGATGGACGTCGGATTCAGTATAGGGATAGCGTTTGTGATCACCTGCGGTCTTGGACCAACTGGGGTCCATCCCGAGCATCTGCCCGGTGACAGCTGCACCAAACCGAAAGGCATGACGCGTCATCTGCACATGAATGTCCGCGTCCTTGATCGGCTTGCCCTGGGCGTCGGTGACATTGATTGACAGATCGGCTTTGCGGTATTGCTCAATACGTTTGGCAGCATCCTTTCGCCAGGCTGCATCAGGTTCACGACCGGGATAGGTGATCTGCTGGCGTGGCAGATCGCGGACGGTTTTTGTGTCCTTGTAATTGATCAGTGAAAAGCCACCGAGTTCGATTTGCTGAGGGCGCATGCCCATGTGCAGCGACACGTGAACTTCGCCAGCTTCAAAGTGCGTTTTAAGTGTCGGGGCGGCAGCGAAGGGGATGGTGACCAATCGCCAATCGCGCCCTGCGGTGGCCTTGGCTTTGGCGATCTTGTAATGCGGTGCCGTGTTGTATTCCACAAAGCAGCTCATCACGCCGTCGCCCGATTCATCTTCCGACCAGGGGCTGCGCATCCAGAAACTCAGCAGGCAGACATCGTTGGTATTCATCTGAATGTGATTGGTTCTGACATGAACAATCGCGTCCCACGGGTTCTTTTGAATCTCTTTGCTGGTGACGCGAATCGCGTGTTTGAACGGCATGTTCTGCACTGTGAATTTTTCAGCAGAACCTTTGGCTGGGGTGATCTTGACTTTCCCGGAGATCCATGCGGGGTTATCAGCATTGATCATCTGCGTGCCACCATCGGGAATGACGGGCGTCGCAGCATGGACCGTTTGCAGGCACAGGGTTGCAAGTACAAAAAACACGAGGGATCGGTAACCCAATGAATTGGGGTGGCAAGAGGCAAACATGTGAAACTCCAATGGTGTTTGAGAAGTAAGGGGCAGGGTTGGTTTATTGATCCAATCGCCAAAGCGGATCGGGATGTTGATTGGCGTCAGCTAACGTGTCGATGTCCGTGGCGAGCATGTCCGTTGGATACGTTGCAGCATGACCGTCAACAAACAGAATGTTGGTGGTGGTGAGATTTTTATGTCTTGTGCCGATACGTTCTTCGGTCCATTTGTTGTGCATGAACACGCCGTCAGCCAGACTCGTGAGTTTGGAGGGCTTGAGAATTTCGCCGGTGGTGTGCAGCTTCAGAACACTTTGATCGGTTTGCGAATCAGTCATGCCGATGTAGGGAAAGGTTTCGAATTTGTTCTGTGCATCGGCACCGCTGATCAGCGCTGCATTGAGACTGTACCAGGTATCCACGCGCAGATTGGTCGCTGGTAACCACTTGGACCAGTAGCGTCGGTTTTCTGGATCGGTGCGTGATGTGGGGGAATAGTTGGTGCCCCGATCGGTCAAGCCTTCAGGACAGTACTGCCCGCCACCGACCGATTCGTTGGCACCATTGGATGACGAACCGCTGGTGTCTAACGGGACCTGCATGTACTCGCCCTTGTGCAGCAGGGTTGCCCAGTGGATGTTGTAGTAGCTGCCGCCTTCGTTGACAGTGATACCGGCGGGGATGAGTTGGTCGGAAAAGTTGTTGGAGTACATCGCCATGCCCAGGCCGATCTGACGCTGGTTGCTCAGGCACTTGATGGTGCGCCCCGCACTGCGAGCCGACTGCAATGCCGGCAGGAGAATCGAGATCAGCAGGGCGATGATAGAGATCACCACCAATAGCTCAATGAGCGTGAAAGCACGACAACGTTGTGAGGTTTGGATGGGGGGCATGGTATGACTTTCCATGGTAAGAATTGTCTTACTGCTTGATCATTGCTGAGGATTGACGGATTACCAAACGTTCATCAAGCGCAGCATCCAGTTGCGCTGCGTCCACAGGTGTGTCTGGATTCTGCAAACGGTCGAGCAAGTAGTCGACTGCCCGGGTGGTCGCTTGGTGCAGGGGTAACGAGATGCTGGTCAATGCCGGGACATAAAACTGTGAGGCGTTATCGTCATTGAATCCCACCACGCTGATATCCGTCGGAACCTTGATGCCTTGTATATCGAGTTGTTGGATGACCTGCATTGCCTTGGCATCATTCTGTGCGATGATCGCGGTGGGGCGTTGATCAACAGGCAACGATGCCAGCAGTGCGATGGTCTGCTGTGGTGGTGTGCTGTGAAACTGGAAGTTGTCATCCAGGCCACGCTGTTTGAGCATGGTCTTGATTGTGTCGTGACGCGCGATGAAGCTCACGTGCTCAAGTGATTTGTAGGATGCATGGTCATAAGCAACGAGCCAGTACCGCTGATGCCCCAACTCAAGCAAATGTTCCATGACCAATTGGGCGCCCTGGACTTCGTTGTATTGGATGTTGGGGATGTCCGCATCGGTACTCAGATTGATCCCGATCATGGGCAGGTCGATATTCTCGATGACTTTTTGCAGGTCATCGGGTGCCGGGTCACAGACAATGCAGCCATCGACACGACCGTCCATGAGTTTGGAGGACCATGCTGAAGCGTCCCCCACACCGGGGATCATCATCAAGTCATAACCGTTGTGCGCCAATTGTTCACTGATGTTGGCAATGACACGGTGGTAGTTGTCCGCCTGGAAGATGCCTTCGCGGCCGTAGAGCATGCCGATGGCCATGGAACGTTTTCGGGCTAATGACTTGGCGCGGTGATTGGGACGGTATCCCATCTGCTTGGCAATGTCACGAACGCGCTGGGCCCGTCGCGCCGTCGAAGCCCAGACTTCCTTCTGTTCCCCATTGAGGAATCGGGCAGCCGTGGCAACGGACACGCCGGAGGCTTTTGCAATTTCCTTGAGCGATGCAGCCAAGTTTCACTCCTGTTGAATCTGTGGTGGACAGTCTGAAAACTATTTTGAGAGCGTTATCAAATTGAGAGCGTTCTTATTTTAGGCGTGTGATAGACAGAATCAAGGAATTGGTGTGAAAAAGTTTCGCGCGACTGAATGGGGCACGGATTCTGGTTCGGGGCAAATCTGTTTTGATAAGCTCTCTTTTTGCCCATTTTCCCTCA
>JBICHS010000094.1:0-3327 GCA_043101135.1 Phycisphaeraceae bacterium JB051 | reverse complement strand
ATCATTGATTCAGACAACGGCGTCTGAACCCGGCCATGTTGGAGTCTAAGCCAGTGAGTGAATGGTAGTAAACAATTCCCGTTTTGTGGTGTGGCATACGGTCGCAAACCATGCGGCATATTGTCGCATCATCCAATTTTACTGCAACCACAAACCCAGTATAACAAAGCATTTAAAAAATACACTTTTATCTTTATATAAAAATTCCACCCCAGACAACAGCCACAAGACTCATCTCAGGCATGAAGCTTGCTAATGAAGATTCTTTTGTCTCAAATGCAGGTTGGCTGATAATAAAGAGCAGGCCCCTGATCCCAATCAATCCCCCGTGCACAATCCCCCCAAACGACACATCGTGAACACGACAAGGGGCGAATTGCTATTGCCTAGTAAAACTATCAGACATAAAGCGTCGATAGAATGAAAAATTGGGAAGAAATATCTCCAATTTTATATGCAACCAGTACCAGCCTCTCTCAAATGCAAGGATTTTCTGATGGACAGCATACTAATCATAGACGATGACCCGTGGATTCGTTCCTTACTCGGGCATCTTTGCCAAAAAATGGGATACGCTGCCATCTTTGCTTCTGACGGCGATCGAGGCCTGAACACGCTCGAAGACAACCCGCAGGTCAAGCTGGTCATTCTGGACATGCAGATGCCCAATCTCAACGGCCTGCATGTCGCCAAAGCCGTTCGCCAGGACACCAAATATGACGACCTGCCGATCATCATGGTCAGCGGCTTTGTCCAGGCTCACGAAGTCAGCGACATTCTCCGTGCTGGCGTCAACCGCTTTGTCCCCAAGCCCATCGACAACGATCAACTCCGTCAGTACATCAGCGACATGATGGAACAGGCCTGCGCAGCCAAAGCCGGCTAAACCCCGTCGACCACGATAGATAAAGCCTACAAAACCAATAAAAAAACGCATGAGCATCAACCGACGCTCATGCGTTTATTTTTATGATCGATAAGCCAAGGGTCAATCGACAAAGCCAAATTTGGCAGCATTGCCATTGAGATCACGATGCATATAGAAGTAATCAAACTTTGCCAACCGCCCGACAACATGGCCATCCATAAACAGGACGCTGGGTTTCATATCATGGGCATCAATAGAAATCGAAGTCCGATCAACGCGATAGTGCTGTGTCCATGTATTGCTACCGGTACTTTGAATAGCATCGGCAACCCAAAGCATCTTGGTCGGTTGATCATATTCTTCCGGATCAAGTGTTGCAGTCCCCGAATCAACCACAACTGCCCCTAGCCGGAAATAGGTTGATTGCACAGAACCCGGTGCCTTGGTGCCACGGTACGTGTAAGTGCGGATATAACGCCAGTCACCTGATGGATTAACTTGCCAGGTTGGTAGTTCCGGGCAAGCCAGAATCGTCGGCCCCTTGGCAATGATATCCTTGACGTACCCCTTCTTGTACATCAGATACCCCCACTTATTGTAGGCATTGGAAGTTGACCACCCCCCTGAAGCTGCAGGCGCCCAATCATTAAAATCATTCACATACTGCATCAGACAGATTCCCAACTGACGCTGATTGGCCTGACATTTGATACTGCGAGCAGCATTACGAGCCTTGGCCAGAGATGGCAACAGGATCGCGATCAATAACGCGATGATCGAGATGACCACCAACAGTTCGATGAGCGTAAAGGCTTTTACCCGAGTTTTCATACTGGTTCCTCCTGTAGATTGCACAGGCCCTTATTGACTTGATCGACCAAAACCGGATCGAACTTTTCCACCTTCTCAACGACCTGTGTTGAACCATCCCCGGGATGTCAAGTTGAATTTTCATTCTATTTTGAATCGCATTCATATTTGAACACGTTCAATTCTATGACTAAAAACACATATAGGTCAACAATAGCGGTCAAATATTTTGGAATAGCATTCATTTTTTTAAATCTCCCCTTGACTCGTTCAATATTGGGATGAATAATGAATACGCATTCAATGTTGACCAATAAACCCACCATTGCCAAAGCCACCGTCGGCGTGAAGGAACTTGCCCAACACGCTGGCGTCTCCGTCGGAACCGTTAGCCGCGTGCTCAACGGCGAGACATCCGTTTCGCCCAAGCGTCGCCAAGCCGTCCAGAAAGCCATCCAATCCCTTGGCTACAAAAGGACTTCCGCTGCGCAGATGCTTGCCTCAAGGCGCTCCCGATCCATCACCCACACGGGCAATATTGCCATGGTCTTCGTGGGTATGAGTGAGAATTGGCAGGGACACCCCACCACCGCTGCCTTAATCAACGGCGTGGATCAGGCTTGCAATGACAGCTCCTTCCACCCGCTGCTGGAAACCTGCACCGATGATCGACATCTGCCCCGCTGCATTGCCAACGGGAAAGTCGACGGCCTGCTCATCAAGTCCAGTAACGTCGTCCCCCGATTCCTCGACCAACTGCCGGACTACCTGCCCCGCGTGCTCGTGGGGATGGCTGAACCAACATTGGCCTGCAATCAAGTCCTACCGGACCACCGCGCTTCAGCATGGATTGCCACCGAGCATCTCTGGAGCAAAGGTCACCGGCGGATTGCCTTTGTCAACAATCAGGACATGCACCGAATCTTCATCAGCCGATTCCAGGCCTATGAACAACTGCTGCGATCCCGTCGGGCTTTTGATCCACAACTGGTGGTCCTCAACGAAACCCCGCCCGGTTTCGAGCCCGAAGCCAATTTCCCGGACATGAGCTTTGCCGTGGAGCAGCTTTGGGCACTGGATGATCCACCGACCGCGATCGTAGCGGCCAACGACTGGATGGCGGCTGGTCTCTACCAAGCGTTGAAAAAGCGCGGCCTCACCGTCGGCAAAGATGTCAGCGTCATCGGCTTCGACAACGTCCTCTCCGTCTGCTGCATGCTCGAACCTCAACTCACCAGCTATGAAATCCCTTTGCAGGATGTCAGCCGACATGCCACCCGCCTGCTGATGAATCTCATCGAGAACCCAGCAGATAATCTCAACCACTCCACACAAATGCTCCCCGGCAGACTCATCGAACGCGACTCCGTCGTGGATCTCAACGCGTAAAGCATCACCGCATCATCAACATTTCAAAATTAAAAACACAAGCCGCCAGATGAATGACCAACGGGAATGAATCTGACGGGTCATCGCGCACACACATAGCCCGGTTATCTTGACCGGGTTCACCGGGTTCACCGGGTTCACGAAATGGCATCAAACAAGTAATCGCTATGTCGGTTATGTTTCCGTCATTCCCGCACAGGGACATGATGCACGTCATTTTCAAAGTTGAGCACCGGGTGTAAACCCGGTGCCCGTTGTGC
>JBICHS010000093.1:0-10601 GCA_043101135.1 Phycisphaeraceae bacterium JB051 | reverse complement strand
CTTGAAGTGGGAAGCTGACTTGTTTACTGGAAAGTGATGCTGCAAAAACGCCGTAGATCATCTCCAGTGCTTTGCGAGCGTGATGGGGGGTGCAATTGGGTTGCTCATCATTTTCAATGCACTGCATCAGGTTCCATGCTGAATACCGATTGGCTTGGAGGATAAACGGCTCACGCGGGATATTGCGCGTTCCACATAGTGATTCATCCAACGGCAGGGCACTGGGAATCTGTCGTGATTCATGAAGCGCGACCGGTTCATACGCTGCCTGATCTTCCGGCGGGGCAGGCAGGCGACTGATCCTAAGGTCATACACCGGCTTGAGGCTGTCGTTAAACCGCAGGGACAACGTACCCTTTGTGCCGACGACGGTGAGTCCCATGTGAATGTAGCCGCTTTGCATATCCAAAAGCCCACGTCGACTTTCGAACAACCCGCGCACATCGTTGGCAAAGTTAAAGCATGCCATCACGCTATCACCTGCCAGTGGGCCGATGGGTTCGACGGTTTCGATCCGTGTTGAGGCCGTGATGGGTTTGCCATCCTGACTGACATTGGCCCAGACGGTTTGCGGATCACCGAAGAGATATTGCTGCCAATCCATGAGGTGGATGCCCAGCGTGATTAAATCTTCAGCACCACCGCGGTGATCACATTTGCCCCGACCATAAGCCGTGAGTGGCTTGCCGATCTCACCAGCATCAATCATGGCTTTCATCCTGCGGAACACCAGCGCGTTGCGAATCGGTTGTGCAACGCACATTTTGACCTGATGCTTCTGCGTCAATTCAATGATCTTGTCCGCTTCGGTCAGCGATAAGGTCAGCGGCTTGTCACTGTACATGTGAATGCCGCGCTGAGCGATCGGCTTGATCATCGGCCAATGATCCGCCGGGTTGCGCGAGCAGATCACCACGATGTCCAGTTGCTCGGAGTCGAGCATTTGCTCCAGCGTTCTGTAGTGCTTTTGCGCATGACAGACAGCCATTTTCTCTTGGATGTCCTGCGCGTTGGAATCCACATAGCCAACCACCTGCACATTGGGTAAGCCGTTAAACGCGACGTGAAGTCCGTGCAGCCCCAGTGAGGGTTTAGAGGAGTTCAGAACGATGCCGATTTTCCATTGTTTCATGATGCATTTCTCACATGCCACCGAGCGTGCGACCGCCTTCGATCAGGTAGTTGGTGCCGGTGATGAAGGCTGCCTTGTCTGAGCAGAGGTAGAGGATCAGATCGACGATTTCCTGGGGCTGAGCTGCACGACCAAGAGCCGTTTTCATGTTCGCCATCCCCGGTCGTGTGAGGACGGGCCCCGGTGAAACGCAGCAGGCACGCACGCCATGCTCCGCGCCGCAGAGAGCCAGTGATTTGGTCAAGCCGATCATCGCGCTTTTGGCCGCACTGTAGTCCACTGCGCCCGCTGAACCTTCCGTGCCGGTGACCGAACCCATGTTGATGATCACGCCACTTTTCTGCTTGATCATCACGCCCAGCACATCGTGACAGAAATACAACGTCCCCTTGAGGTTCACATCAATGCCCCAGTCGATGACTTCGATGGGTTGTTCGTGAAACGGTTCGCGATGATTGAGCACACGCGATGATGCACCGCCTGCACAGTTATGCATGATGTCGATTCGGCCGTATTTTTTCAGTGTTTTTTCAACCGACGCCTTGACCTGTTCATACTCGCGGATGTCCACAGTAAGCCCCAGGGCATCACCGCCTTGATCCTGAATCTGCTTGGTAGCATCGGTGACCGCGTCTTCATTGATGTCCGTCAGGACGACCTTGGCCCCGTCTTTGGCAAGACACTGGGCGGTGAGTAAACCAATGCCTGATGCGGCGCCGGTGATGATGGCAACTTTATTTTTAAATGACATGTTCTGAATCCTGTTGGGTATCACGCAATGACTTTTTACATGAGCCATTCAAACTGACTGTTCTGTTTCTTGATCACATTGGTGAGCCGAACGATCTCCAAAGCATCCGCGTTGGCAATGGGGAAGGGAATGGCGTTTCGGATGGCATTGTACAAATGCTTTGCAATATCAAGCTCAACCTGGTCCCACATGTTCACGTCCGTGGGGATGCTGATGGACTGCGTTAGCCAGGGGAAACCACCGGACTCCTCGTGACCGTAACCGCCATTGGTTGGGGGTTGATCCGCAGAGGCGGTGATCTTGGGCAATTCAAAATCAGGGTCGATGTACTTGAGCTCGATTGTCTTTTCGTCTGCGCAAATCAGCGTGCCACGATCACCATACGCCGTGCAGAATGTCCCACGGATGGCAACCGCATCACTGATTTCAAAGTCCACCACGGTGTCATTCTCGCCAACAAGGATGACCTTGACATGATCGTCTGCATCACCGGGGGTGTTGATGCGCTGCAGATGACTCCAGACATCCTTGACCGGCGCGTTGATCAATTGCATGGCATGGTCGAGGATGTGCGGTCCCCAGCAACTGAGTTGACCACCACCATGAGCAAGCAGCGATTGCCAATCCGGGCGTCGACGGAATTGATGATGCCGCCGGAGTTTGATGGTGTGGACTTTGCCGAGCTTGCCGCTTCGCACAATTTCAAGAATTGCTAAAAATGCAGGCTCAAAACGGTGATTGTGCAGGAAGAACAACTTGCCGGGAAAGTCCGCGTTGACTTGTTTTAAAATCTGGTAGTCCGCTTCGGTGACCCCGATGGGCTTTTCCAACAGGACTGTTTTGCCTTCTTCCAAAGCCATTTTTGCATGGGCAGCATGATCCAGTGACCGTGTTGCGATAATCACCAGCTCCATGTTCGGATCATTGAGAAACGCCTGGGGTTGGTCATATGCCTGACAGTTTTTGGCATCGGCCATTTCGTTGGCACGTGCGGTGTCGACGTCACAGACAGCGACCGGTTTGTAGTATTCGTTCAGGCTGGAGAAATGGCGCATGTGCGTGTTGCCGATGCGTCCCAGTCCCCAGATGCCGAAGTTGATGATAGACATGATTGTGCCTTTGCTTTTTTAGAGTTGGCAATAGCCTGATGCCGCGAGCACGACTTGCTGCACGAGGTTGTCATGGTCATAGGTGAACGGGTTGGTCAACTTGCCTTGGATGATGTCTGCAAACTCGGTTAACTGGTCGGTGTAGCGATTGGTTTTGATGCCGAAGTCCATGGTGTGAACGCCTGGGGGGTAGTCACCAGCGGGGTCTTTGAGTGTGAGTTGGAGTTGCAGGGGTTGGCCGTCGAATCGTTCCAGTGGGATCAGTTCGATGCTGCCGTTTGTGCCACAGATTTTCAGGTTGCGTTTGCCATGGCCTTTGACTTCCTTGCTGCAGGCACGCACGGTGACCAAAGCGTTGGGATATTCAAGCACAGACATGCAATTGTTTTTGATCGCATCATCAAGACCTGCGGTCGTTTTGAGAAACGGGGTGACTGAAGTGGGGCGGCCCATGATCTGGACCATCAGGTCAATGAGATGACAGCCGAGGTTGAACATGATCCCACCCTTGAACTTGCCCATGTAGGGTTGGTAGGCATCGCCGCCGTAATCGTGACTCATGCTTGCCTGAATTTCAAAGACATCACCCAGCCAGCCTTCATGGACAGCTTTGATGGCAAAGCGCATCGCGGGATTACTTCGGAACATGTAGCCCATCTGGAAGGGGAGTTGACGTTCTTTGCAGCCTTCGAGCAATGTTTGGAACAACGCCATGTCTTCGCCACCGGGTTTATCCATGTGGATCGCCAGATTGCGTTCCATGCATCGTATCGTTGTGGGGACAAGGTCGGTATTCGGTGTCTCCACCAACACGGCTTGCAATCCCGGTGTGTTGAGCAGTTGTTCTTCGGTCATCCATGTCAGACCGTCGTAAGGCTCAAGGTCGTCACCTGCAAAACGTGCTGCGGTGGTGTTACGATCATCCACCACGCCGACGATCTCAAAGCGATCTGTGAGTTGACGTAATGCCTGCATCTTCACGCCGGCATGTTCGTGACACACACCGATCTGGCCGATTTTGATTTTGGGTTGGCTCATCGTTTTACCCTTTGTTAACAGTGTTTTTTACGCAACGGTCAGAACGACCTTGCCCATGTTGGTGTTGTTCTGAAGAATCTCATGCGCCTGCTGGGCTTCGGTGATTGGCAGGGTTTGATGGATGATGACTTTGATCTGACCTTGTGAAAACGCGGGCCAGAACTGGCTCTCAAGTTTGGCGAGGATGTCGGATTTCATGGTGTCGGTTCGGCTGCGAAGGGTGCTGCCGATGAGTTTGACGCCACGACGGAAAAAGTCGTTCATGTCGATTTCGGTTGTCTTGCCCCCCAGTGTTGCAATGACGATCCATCGTCCACCGCGTGACATGGTTGCAACGCAGCGTCCCATGTCCGGGCCTGCCACGCAGTCCAGAGCAACGTCTGCAGGATGCTCTGCAAGAACATGGGCAATGTCCTGTGTTTTGCGGTTGATGATGACGTCTGCACCAAGTGATTTGACGAACTGTGCTTTTTCGTCACTGCTGACGGTGGTGACGACCTTGTTGCCCATGGCTTTGGCCAGTTGGATCGCTGCCATCCCTAGTCCGCTGGCACCAGCCTGAATGAAGGCTGTGTCGCCTTGCTGCATTTGACCTTCGATACAGAGATTTAAAAACGATGTGGTGAAGGCTTCGGGAATCGCTGCAGCTTCAACGAAGGACATGCCATCAGGAACGGGTAACACCATGCCTTGAGGCACTGCGACTTTTTCTGCGTAACCACCACCGCCAAGTAGCGCGCAAACTTTGTCGCCAACTTGCCAGCGACTGCCTGCTGGTGCGTGTGAAATCACGCCTGCTGCTTCGAGCCCCATCCAGTCCGGCCAACCCGGGGGCGGGGGGTATTGTCCATTACGCTGAAGCAAATCCGCGCGATTCAGTGCAGCAGCATGGATGTCGATGATCACCTGATCGTCCGTCGGGATCGGGTCGGGAACTTCGCTCCAAACCAGTTCATGGTTTTCCTTGATGAGGATGGCATGCATGGTACGAATTCAACTTTCTCTGATGATGCAGGTGATGGTATGTGATGAACATTGACCTGCATGAATACTGTTGGTTTTGAGAATCTGATTTACAACTGCTTCCAGTCAAAGACGATTCCCAGTGGTGGGTTCTTGGTTTGCGTTAACCGCTGGTAAAGCTCGGGGGCATGGGCTGGCGATAAAATTTCTGAGATGATCGGCTTGGCTTTGAGTTTGCCCGCAGCAAGAAACTTAAGCAGCGTGCGAAAGTCATCCTGCTCCGTCCAGTAGCCCGGGTACGAATCGACCTGGGGGCGGACGAACGTGTGAGCACCAATCAGTGACACGCCGGTCTTGTGGACATACTTGTAGAAATCAATCTCCGCATCAGGGATTCGCGTACACCCCAGCAGGCTGATGCGACCGCGTGGAGCTGCGAAGGTCAATGCTTGTTGCAAAGCGATGGCCTTGCCGGTGACTTCGACGATGCTGTCCACGCCGCGATTGCCGGTGAGTTGTTTGATCTTCTGTGCAAGGTCCGGTTCGTCAGGTGAAAAGGCATGGTCTGCCCCGATTTGCAATGCAAGCTCGCGTCGCATGGGATCAAAGTCCGAAACGATGACCGGGATCGCTCCATCCAACGCAGCCAATTGCGTTGCGAACATGCCCAGAATCCCAAGCCCGACAATCATGGTTGATTCACCGATCTGGATCTGCAGTTTACGAATTCCCTGCAGGCTCATCGCAGCGATGACAACGAATGCTGCATCAAGTGTGTCGATACGCTCGTCGTCCACCACGGTGATCCGATGGCTGGCCTGAATCGCATGCGAGCGATGGCCTGAGAAGTTAGCTAACACGCGGTCGCCAAGCTTGACGTTTTGGATGTCATCGCCGATGCCAATGACTCGACCGATCCCACAGTAACCGGGCGTGAATGGGAAGGTCCCCGCCGTGTTGGGCAGGTCCAGCAGGTTGGCACACTCGGTGCCCGCACTGACGACGGTGTACTCATTTTCGAGCAGGATTTGATCAGCTTTGGGCGTTGGGACTTCGAAGGATTGGACGGTGACCTTGCCTTTGGATTCGAAGACGATTTGTTTACCGAGCATCATTTTGATCCTGAAGATTAGGAAAAGCTTGCAGGATTATAGGTCAGCCAAGTCGCGTAACAATGGAATTTAACAAGTTTTAGTGAAATGTTGATTGAAATCGGTTGATGTTTTCAGAAAGAAGGATACGATTTTGAAAGTCTTTCATTTGCTCTGGAGTCAGCCATGAAGTTACAGGATTTAGCCGAAAAAGCGGATGTGTCGCCTGCCACGGTGTCACGGGTTTTCAGCCACCATCCCAACATTCGGCCGGAGATTCGCAAGCGTGTGTTGGCGTTGGCCAGGAAGCATGGCTACTTTCATCGTCTTTCGGCCAAGCAGAAGAATGTGGTGATCATCCTGCCTGACAACGAGATTTACCCGATCCGCAATTGTCTGGAGATGGCAATGATGGCCTTGACGCAGGAGCTGCCGCGTCGGGATTTTCGCATTGAAGTTCTGCCTCAGGGCAACATGGATCGGCTGGATAGCATTCAGTTCTGCGGCGCCGTTGCGATTGGTGCTGAACCTGGTGACTTCAAACATTGGGAGCATATGTACTCCGCACCGTTGGTGTTGGTGGACCGTGATGTGCCTTTTGAGAGTAGCAGTGTCTATTCGGTGCGCTCAGATGAAATGCAGGGCATGGCGTTGGCGATCGAGCACTTTCATCAACGTGGATGCAAGAAAATCGGCACGATCATTCACGGGTTGGCGGGGACCGGCAACGCAGATCAACGCCACGCAGGCATCATGCAGGGGCTCAAACAATTCGGGTATCCCGCGCATGAAGGATTGGTGCATCTTGCCAGGGATGAACAGTACATGGAACTCATTGGCAAGTTACTCAATCAAGGCGTCGATGCCTTATTCTGCCCCGGGGGCAACGCGGGGATTATCACTGCCTATGCGTTATCCATTTTCAACAAGCAGGTTCCCCATGATGTGTCACTGATTACTTCGGAGTATAAGTTTTACTCCGCCTTTGCCACGCCCCCGCAGACCACCATCACGCAGGATCATCAGGCGTTGGCAAAGACCGCGACGGACATGATTGAATCGCACCTGACTCG
Source organism: Phycisphaeraceae bacterium JB051 (assembly GCA_043101135.1). Lineage (GTDB taxonomy): Bacteria > Planctomycetota > Phycisphaerae > Phycisphaerales > Phycisphaeraceae > UBA7800. The sequence continues at coordinate 3,444 of JBICHS010000093.1, read as the reverse complement.
TAGCCCGTCTGTCCGACAAGTGTTATTGCCCTATAGCATGAACATACGCGAGAGTGTCCGGTACAAGGAATAGCCGTGTGGCCGTTGGCGTGACGTGAAAGGCTTTGGGAACTGCGTGACGTTCATATCGCGAATCACGCAGTTGCGTAGATTTCCACGCCAATGTTCTGTTGAATGGACGACCAGAAACGCAATGTGTTGTTGAGGACCGTGCGTAGCTCATCAATGTGGGTTGGTTTGACAAGATAGGCATTGCATCTTGCCGCGTAGCAGGACTTGAGATCACCAGCATAAGTTGAATTGGTCAACATGATCACTGGCAGTGAATCGAGTTGCTCCCTGGAACGTATATGTTCCACGAGTTCAATGCCGTTCATCCCCGGGAGTTTCAAATCCAGCAGTACCAGGTTGGGAACCTCTTTGCTGGAGTTGTCATTGTGATCAATACCTGAGAGAAAGTCCCATGCTTCAGAAGCAGAGGCCATGTGATCAATGCTGCATTTGACTTCTGATTGGGTTAAGGCGATCTGCGTCAGAAGTGCCTCGTCAGGATTGTCTTCAATCAGGAGGACACGGAAGGCATGTTTGTTGGAATCCATCGTGCATCCCTGCTTTCGTATGGATGAAGCATTGGCCGCCAATTAAACTTCATCAGTTTTAGGCAGTGTGAAGGTGAAGGTTGCACTTTCACCAGGAACACTTGCTGCCCAGATTTTCCCCCCGTGCCGTTCAACGACACGTCGGCAAATTGAAAGCCCTACACCATGCCCGGCAGGCTTGTTCCTACTTTTCCCTCCCAATCGTTGGAAGGGTTGGAACATTAAATCGATATCATCTTCATCGAATCCGATGCCGTTGTCAGTGACTTCAAACAGATAGTCCGGATCAAGTTCCTTGCATTTGATCTCGATGATTGGTGGAACATCTTCCTTGGCGTACTTGATGGCATTGGCAATCAAATTTTGGAAAAGCTGCTGAATCATAGATGGATCACATGAAACCAGCGGCAATTTCCCACTGTTAATTTGGGCTTGTTGAAAAGTAATATCCTGTTGCAGATCAGAAAGCACGCCACTGACAATTTTATTCAGATCCGTTGGGCGTGGTTTGAGTTTTTCCCGCCCGATACTTGAGAAGGTCAGCAATGACTCAATGAGATTATCCATGCGATCCGCTGCTGAGATGATGCGGTTGATGTAGTCATTGGCCTGCTCGTCGTCTTCACGCGTTTCGACCAGACGATCCTTGAGAAATTCACTGAAGCCGGCGATGGTTCGCAGGGGAGATCGCAGGTCATGGGCAGCCACATGGGCAAATTGATCCAACTCGTCATTGGTCGCGCTCAAGGACTTATTGGTTCGCGCCAGTTCGGCGGTTCGTTCCTTGACGCGAAGCTCCAGATTATCTCTGGCTGTTGCCAACTCTGCAGTGCGTTCTGCGACACGTTCTTCCAATTCCTTGTTGACTGCGCTGATGCGCTGCTTGGCCAACACAAGTTCGTCAACATCTTGAATGGAGCCACTCATACGCGTGGGGATGCCGTTGTCATCACGAACGCAACTGGCTTTGGATCGGAACCAGCGGTATTCGCCGTTCTTGCATTTGATGCGATATTCGATGTCGTACTTCTGGTTACTGCTCAAATGCTGATTGATGGCTGTCGTCACTGCGTCCTTATCATCTGGATGAATCAGGTCGTTGGACATGGCAATCAGATGCGGGAAGGTGTCGGATTCTGTGTAGCCGAGTAACTGCTTGTACATGTCAGAATACCAGCAGTTTTCGTGTGTGTCCCAGTCCCAGAGCCCGACGTTGGTGCCGTTGACCGCCAGTTCAAAACGTTCCTGAACCTGCAGGAGTTGTTCCTGTGTGTCTTTCAGTTCAGTGATGTCGATGGCTGAGCCGCCGATGGCCTTGTGTTCATTGAGCAGGTCAAACGCAAACTTGGTGACCAGCAGACAGCGCGGCTGGCCGTTGACGTTGAGTCGGATTTCCTGCTTGATGGGGGCATTGCCATCGAGCAGTTGTCTGTTGGTTTCGTCTGCTTCGATAAAGGTCTGTTTGTCAGCATTGAGTGGCAGGACTTCGGGGGGGCGATGACCAACACATTGCTCAACGGATGTTTGCATGAATCGGGCAAAGGCGGGGTTGATGAAAATGAATCGGCCGTCCTCATCCAATGCCCATTGAATGATGGGCGTGTGTTCCATGAAGCTTTCGAACTTGCGGGTGGTCTCTTCAAGCTGGTTCTTGGCGACCTGCAGCTCGGTGATATCCGTTGAAACAACGAGCACGCCTTCAATGTCATTTTCGACATCAAAAATCGGCATGCGATCGGTCCGCAGCCATCGAACGCTTTGGGATTTATCATTGTTCTTGACAGCATGGACGATCCCAAGCACAGGTTTGCCGGTTTCAATCACCTTCTTGTCAAACGAGAAGCTTTCACGACTTTGATCCGTGGGGTAGAAGTCAGCAAAGCGACGGCCTTCAATCTGACTGATCGGCAGATTCAATTCATCCGCGACGCATTGGTTGACTCGTTGAATATTGTTGTGCGTATCCTTGAACCAGATTTGAGCGGGCATTGTGTCCAGAATCATTTGCGTCTGATTCTTCTGCTTGATCATCATTTCCTGCGTCTTCTTCAGGGTGGTGATGTTGACCATCGTGATCACAACGCCATTGACGACTGCGTCAGAGGTTTTGTAAGGCATGATCCGCAGGAAGATCCATTCGTTGGTATTGGTCTGGACTTCCTTCTCAAGACCGTGACGCATGGTCATGACATCAAAGCAGTCTTCAATGAGTTTGTCGTATTCGATGACGGTGACAATTTCAGACAAGGGACGACCGATGTCACCGTTGCGGAACTTGAAGTATTGGGCTGCCGAGGGGGTGAACTTGCGAATGGTCATGTCGCGAGCCAGGAAAATCGTGCCGATCTCCGTGCTGGCCAGCAGGTTGTTCATGTCGTCGGTCAGGCGGGTGAGTTCTTCGATTTTCTGCTGATATTCAGCATTGACCGTATGCAGTTCTTCGTTGACCGAGTGAAGCTCTTCATTGGTGGACTGCAGTTCTTCATTGGAAGCGATTAACTCTTCGTTGGTTGCGTTGAGCTCTTCATTGGAGGTTTCCATCTCCTCAATGGTGGCCTGGAGGTTTTCCTTGGTGTACTGCAATTCCGATTCAAGAGATTGAATCTTCTCTTCGGACAGGACGTTGGCGTGGAATTCTTCGGATGGTTCGACCTGCGGATGATGCGGTTGATCAATGCGATCCTCTTCAAGCATCACCAACGCGTAGGGCAGATCATTTTCCTTGCCCTTGAGTGGTTTGACGCGGACGGTGAACCATTTGTGATCACCTTCAGCATTCTTCACGCGCACACGTTTGTAGCTGACGGTGTCCAGTTCCTTGATACTTTTCTGGATGGCGGCACCG
>JBICHS010000092.1:0-6029 GCA_043101135.1 Phycisphaeraceae bacterium JB051 | reverse complement strand
CAATGCAGTGTTCGAATACATCGAAGTGTTTTATAATCGTCAAAGGCTACACAGTTCACTGAACTACCAAACCCCAGAGGCCTACGCAAAAAGCCTCAATTAATCCACTGCAGTGTCCACCAGGAGTGGGGAAGACCACTTTGCATATATCACTGGACTCCCGCCTGCGCGGGAGTGACGAAAGCATGAAATTTGTCTTGAACATCTGTGTGCATCTGTGTTCATCTGTGGCAAACATGGCCTCAAACACAGTGACTCCCGACATGAAACAAGCGTGAAACTCAGTGCAGCCAGAGTTTGCCCAACTGCTTGGGGTCTTTGGTTTGGGCGATGCCTTTGAAGAGGCGTAAACCATGCCGGCGTGCTTTGCGTTGTGGGTCCACATCATTGACCGCGATGGCAAAACCCAGCACATCATCCTGCTTCATCGGTTCATCCAATCCAAGCTGATCCCAAGGCATGAGCACATCGTAATGCGTCACATCACCATCGCGCGTCACCGTGGCCTTGAATCCGGCACACAATGCGTTGGCTGGGATACTCGGATCATACGAGCGATTGCAGAACACCGGTGCATGGCCATCACCTTGACCATCCCCGCCGACCGTGAACTCAAACACACGATGACCTGCAAGGCCGCTACCGACGACACCGGCCTGCCAGGGTTTGAGGACATCCAAATCCAACGCCAGTTGAACCGAGTCCTGTGCCCACATGTGACCGGGCGTGCCCTTGGCATGGGTTTGATGATGTTCATCATCCGTCACCTTCACCTGCACACGAAGTCCGTTGACATCATGGCTCACATTGATTTTCGCACGACAGTCATTGGCTGGCGCATCGACACCTGCTTTACCAAACGGTGCCCACGCGGTGAAGTCTGCCCATGTTCCGGTTTGTGATGTCGGGCCTGCTGCCAAGGCAGTGAGCTCCATGACCTGCGATTGCAGTTGCCCATCAGGACGTTTGAACATCACGGTGACCTGCTGCTGCTTTGCCTCAACCATGTCGGGCAAATTGAAAATCACCTGACGCATACTGTTGGCAGGAATCGCTAAAGTCACTGTTTTCTCAGGGTTTTTCGAAAGCCACAGCGAAGCTTCCTGCGTCACGTCACCAAGATTGGATTGAAGCGTCGCAATCAACTGTGGCGAAGGTGATGATGCAGGCCAACGCATGGCAAGGTCCGCCAGATGCAACGGTGAAACCAAATCCACCGGCTGAACCTGCCAATTGCCATCGACCCTGGTAAAGCCGATGTACTTGCCTGCTGACAGACGCGAGGCATTGGCTTTGAAATTCGGGATCGGCCAGGACAACGCACCAGCCACCTGATCCATCGCAGTCACCGTCAACATGGCTCGTCGTGTCAAGGCTGCGACATCTGCATCCAGCGCTTCGACATACACCGGGGACGGGCCGATGTTGATCGTGTTATCCGTCAGCTCAATGGGAGCGCCGAACATGTCCGCAGCCCTGGTCAACGTGAACGGCAAGGTCACCTTGTTGGCTCCAACCGTGTCCCATAAACCGATCTGCAACTTGCCATCACGTCGGCCCATGACCATGTGCACCGTCGGGGTCAACTGGTAATGCCCAATGGGAGTTGAACCAGCAAACCACTTGGATACCCCTGCAAATGCAGCATATCCAGGCTGCGGGCGATCCAGCTCGTCGACGAGTGAGAACGCCTGTTCGCCGAGGTTTCGCGTTTTGTATTGCAGACAGAAATACATCATGCCATCCACACCTTCACTCCAGGCCAGCGCCATGGAACGGGCGGTGTACTGGGCTTGTGTCCAGCGATCGACCGGGGGTTGCCACGTGCCGTCCATCGCGGTCCAGCCGAATTCGGTGAAGTAAACGGGCTTGTGCGATTGGCCAAATCGTTTGAGCAGATCGTTGAGTTCGACAATGCGCTGCAGGTACGATTCTTCGGGCGCGGTCCCGTCGACATAGGTGTGCATGGAGATGCCATCGAGGTGTTCAAACAGTCCGGCCTCTGCCAGCTTCTGCACATCCCCGATTCGGACGGAGTACAGGCAAGGGCCGGTCAGCTTGAACCGATCATCGACGGACTTAAGCCCTTCACGCACGGCTTTGGCGTAGGCGACAAGTTGCTCAGCAGAACCATGCCAATGTGCAAGTGGTTCGTTGTACATTTCCATGAGCCAAGGCAGGGGTTTGGTTCGGGCGTAGGTCGCAACAATCCGGCTCACGTCATCCCAATCCCTGGCCGGGTAAAATGGGTTGCCGAAGCTGGGTTTGGAATAATGCTCAGGCAGATCCATGGCCCAGAGCGGCATGCCAAAGGAAAAACAACCGGAGTAGGCAAGCCCATCACGCTCGTCGTAGTGACTGACGGATTCTGAGATCGTGGTGGTATCAGCAACTTCTTTTTCGGTGACTTTGTGGAAGGTGGTCAGACGTCGATCCCAACGTCCACCTGCAAGCGTGATGAGCTTGCGATCGCCGTGAATCGCGGACAACCCGAAGACTGACTTCTCACGCCAGGCTTCGTTGACCGGCTCCCCCAGCACAGCCACCATCGCCTTTCGCTCTAAGACCCGGCCGTCGGTTAGTGTTGCTTTGATGGCCACGTCATACCAACCGGGTTGCGCGAGTTTAACCTGCCAGTTGCCATCGCTGTTGGCGTTGATCTTCTCCCATTGCAATGGGCTGTCGGGCGTGCGTTTGATGGCTGCTTCAAAAGACGTGAACTGGTCCGGCGATGAACTGTGGTAAGCGAGCACAGCGTTATCCCGGTTAAACACAAAACCATCACCACGATGCCAATCCGGCTTCACGACATCAACACGTTTGAGATCCGCCTTGGCTTGTGTCGGTTGGACTTTGACAAGCAGGACGGTGTCCACACGCACCGCAGACTTTTTCGTGCGGATGTGCAGGGTGACTTTTTGCGTTGCTTCGGTCATCTGGGTTGAGCCGATACGAACCCAGAGAATGTTGGGCTTTTCATTGGTGACAGGGTTTTCAAGCTTGGCATTATCCAGGGTGAGTCCCAGATCACAGCTGCCCCCTGCCATGAGCATCACACGGGCAAAGACATCGTAAACGCCCGGCTCAAGAAGCTCTTTATTGACATCCCAACTCAAACGATGCCAAGGCATATCCTTGTCGGCACCCCGCATGGCAAAGCGTGCTTTGTCATACCCAGTGAATGAGCCCCACCACTTGTCATCGGGCTGCTGCGCGGTGCGATAAAGCGTGCGCTCTTTTTGCTCAGGTTTGACTAACACATCCTCAGCCACTTTTTCGGATTGGTTTTCACCTTCAAGAAACAGGTAATCCGTCGCCTGCTTGGGTGGCGTGACATCCTTGGGCCAGGATGACGTGTGAACCAGTACATTGGATGCTGCCAATGCCGGCTGCATGAGAAATCCGAGGATCAGAACTGAGACGAAATATTTCACGTTGAAACTCACTTAAAAAAAAGGTGCGTTATTGGTTGGACGCGGTAAATGGCATGGTGTTTGATTCTTGTCTTAACGACAGCGTCACAGAGGCATGAAGATCCGAATAAGTAGGCCAATTGCTTTTGTTCTCACTTGCAGGTTCCACTGGACTCCCGCCTGCGCGGGAGTGACGGATGAAGGCGATGATTGTTGACTTTTATTTTGGTCAAATCTCTTTGCCTCTGTGTTTCAGTGGTGAAAGCGTTTTGCTGGCTTACTTCATGAATATCATTTCCACGTATCCCAGAGTGTGCCGACCATGCTGCTGCTTGCCCCGCTCCATGCGACACTGGTTGGGTCGATGAAGTACTTTGAATTGTCGAACGTCGCTTCGAATGGCAGTGACTGGACATGACTGTCAGCAAACAGGTAATTGGCGACACCAAAGCCATGATTCCAATAGTTCTTGGTGACATTGGCGTAGCGGCTGCTGATATCCACGACGCCGACGGCATCGCGTTTGTAGTAGCCCATGATGTTGCTGCCGTTGGGGAATTCGGTGAATGCAATGGCTTTGGAGGGGTTGAGAATATTGCGTGAATTCTGCGACCAGCCGGCAGAGACAAAGTAGGCGCCCATGATGCCGCGCATCGCCGTATTCGCACCGCCCTTGGAACCGACGATTGGCGTATAGGTTCGCCGCAGGCCATCGGAGAGACCTGATTCATTGATCGCCAGGTCATCCGCTGGACACTTGTAAATCTGGTTGGCGTTGGGTGCCCCGGTGACATACAGGGCCTTGCGTTGATTCTCGCTGAGATTGCGTCCGTCATAACCACTGACACGGTCATCCCAGGACCACTTGTGGCCGTACGACGCATCGTCATTGCAGGGGTAGTACTGCTTGTTGGCATCCTGGTACATCGCCATCGCCAGTGACAACTGATGCAACTGCGATGAACATTGAACCGTCCGAGCCGCCTGCCGCGCTTTACCTAACGCCGGGAGCAGAATGGAGATCAACAGGCTGATGATGGAGATCACCACCAGCAGCTCAATGAGCGTGAAGGCTCGTTGGGCTGTGTTGCTAAAACTTACCGTGTTGCCAGTGGGCTGTGTTTTCATCATTGTTCACCTTCATTGGAAGATATAACTTAGTCGGGCACAAATGCGGTCATGTGCTTTCTTACACGTAAGTTTTAGCCCGTAAACACGCCCGATCAAACGCAGAATTATGCGCCTATTTGGATTATCTTACGCGCAGCTTGACTTGTCTTACGATCTGCAAGGTCCAATCAGTGGATCATGCGTCGGTTGGACTGGATGGAGCTGCGATAAGCTGTGGGCGATTGGCCGGTTTGCTTGGTGAAGACACGGGTGAAATAGGCTGCGTCCTGATAACCGACATGGGTCGCGATTTCAGCGATATGCATCTGCGTGCCACCGAGCATGGTCCGGGCGTGACGCAGACGAAGGGACTCTAAAAACCGCATGGGTGGCAGGCCAATGACTCGGCGGAAGAGCGTGTTGAAATAGTTGGGAGATAGCTGCACGTGGGCTGCAAACTCAGCGAGCGTCCACGGGGCCATGTAATGCTCTGCCATGAGATTGAGCACATCGCGGATCGCCATGTAGTGCTCATCAGCAGGTGAGGGGATCGGCCGACTGCTCTTGGCGATGAGTTCATCGGGTTTGACGATGTCCTGCTGCGGTGCGCGGTAGGCGGTGACGATGACCTGCATGATCAGTGACTTGATGGCAAGGTGATGGCCGGGTTTGGCGTTGTTCCATTCATCGAGCATCTGCTTCATGAGCTTGCCGATCTGCTTGCCGGTGTCACCTGTAAGACAGCGTGGCGGTGGGTGAAGCATCAGCAGGTACAACGACTGCATGGCCACGACGGAGAAGTGCGTCCAGATTTTCTGCAGCCCGTGTTGTTGATCAATCTCGCCGCGCTGGTCCAGTGACGTTGGGATGATGAAGGCCTGGCCGGGGTGCAGGGTGTAAAGTTCGTTTTCGAGGATCAGATGCCCGCCACCATTTTCGATGTAGTAGATTTTGTCCGCAATGCCGATATGCGTTGCAGGCATCCACTCATGCGTCAACGTCACGCGCTCGACAATCTGACAATTGACCATCGCTTCTGCAAGCCAGGCTTCGGGATCGAGTTGAGCGGTTTTGGACATGGGTAAGTTGTATCTGAAAGTTGATGGTGAGGAAAGCGAATAACGATAGAGGCACACAGATCAACACAGATTTAAGACATTGTGTTTTAACCCTATGGGCAGTGCGAAGAATGAGCGCATCCATCTCCCAGCCAAGATGACTGGGCTATTTTATGACATAGCCGAGTCATCTTGACTCGGGTGATTAAAACATGCATGTACAAAACACATGCAAGATCATCTGACTGCTTAGAGCAGTTCAAATCATTAAACGCCATGCCTTCGTATCTTTCGACATTCCCGCGCCCCCGGAAGTCTGAAATCCAGTGGCATGCAGTTGAATATTGCAAATTTCACTGGACTCCCGCCTTCGCGGGAGTGACGGAGGGGGAGATTCATTCTTTGCATCGCTCTAGCACTGACAGGGTACCGATCGGCTCGACACGAG
>JBICHS010000091.1:0-3427 GCA_043101135.1 Phycisphaeraceae bacterium JB051 | reverse complement strand
CGTGATCACGCAATGGCCTGACATGCCGATGCATTATGGCCCAGCCAAGGGGACGACGTGGCGGGAGTTGTACCTGATCTATGAAAGCTCTGAGATTGCTGCCTTGATCGAACGTGGCCTGATCAATGAAAACAAACGCTGGTGGCCTGTCGAGAATGCCAGCACGTTTCTGCAGACGGTCGATCAGTTCATCCAACTGGCTCAGCGCATTGATGAAGTCGGTATGGCAGACCGACTCGACCGCTTAGCTGAATTGATGATCACTGAAAGCCTTCTGCCCGGCCCGCCCATCCTCAGCGCATCCGATCGTGTGGTGCTTGAGATCAAGCAACATCTGGAAACCACCTGGCAGCAGTCGCATGACTTTGACGATCTTGCCCGGTCCAACGGCTTAAGCCCGTCGGTCTTCCGACGCATCTGGAACCATCTCGTGGGCATCCCGCCGCATCGCTATGTCATTGAACGCCGCATGATCCACGCCCGACGCATGCTCGCTGAGACGGCGATGACCATCTCGGAAATTGCCTACGAAGTGGGCTACGAAGACCCGCTGTATTTCTCACGCCTGTTCCGCAAAAACACCGGCATCAGCGCGAGCATGTACCGACGGTATCACCGTTAAAACATTCCATGATCAAGGAGACAATAGCATGCCATTAGGATTCGGGGTACGTGATAAAAAAGGTCGTGATGTTTTGGATATCGGTGTCAATGTCGATACCGAGGTACTATATTATCTGGCTCAGTTCAAACAATTCCCTTGGATATGCCAATTGATCGATCTTGATCCTTATAACAACAACCAAATCAAGACAAACAAAATCAACGGTTTACTGCAGGAATTACCACAGTTACGAAAGCTTGTTCAAGACAAGAACGTCCCTCACCCACCCCAATATGTTGGATCAGCGAGCTTCACCATGCCACAAAATGGCGAACCTTTTGACATAAACAAGCTTGAAATTTTGATTTCAAAATTAATCCAAACCCTTGAATACGGCCAAAAGCATGGCACCGTGTGGGCATATGGCGATTAAGCCTTCGATATCTCAAAGTTTTACAGAGCCTTGCTCAGAACAATTCCATTGATATGTGCAACACATCCGTGATCGATATTTTTACATCATATTCAGCGTGATCTGCTACCCAAGGATTAAAATCCTCGGTAAGATTGAACAACAACTTATACGTATCAGTTACGTTTATTCAGGAGACAAATCATGCGCAACGTCCGTTTCACTTTAGCTGCTTGCTTCATCCTGGCAGCCACCTGTCTGACACTGCCTGCCCAGGCTCAACTCGTTGGCTACTGGCCGATGGAGGGTGATCTCAACGATGCCACCGCCGGCTCAAACAATGCTGTGGCCAAGACTGGCAAGCCCACTTTCACCGACGAAGTTCCTGCTGGTATCAAGAGCAGTAAAGCCCTCTCGCTGGCGGACAATGCAACCGTCAACATCCCGCACACCGATGGACTGCTGGATGGCAAAGCTTTCACCATCAGCCTGTGGTTCAACGGTCAAGCTGACAGCCCGGGCATGTGGTGTCGTATCATCAGCAAAATGCAGCGTGTTGAAAAGACAAGCGTCGGCATTGAGATTCAGCGTTCAGCCAAGACCGATGAACTGCATTACCGCGTCGATACCCTCAAGGGCTTCAACCAACATGGGCCCATCGGGAAACTGCTTGACGGCAAGTGGCATCACGTTGTCTTTACTTTCGATGGCACGAAATTGATTGACTACGTCGATGGCAAAAAACGTGAACACACCATCCGTGCTGAAAAGGAATTGCCGATGGCAAATACCGCGGACTTGATCCTCGGCCAATCCGGCATCGAAGGCCGCCGCTTTTTCACCGGCCTGATCGACGATGTCGCCGTCTGGAAAAACGTGCTGACCGAACAGCAAATCAAAGACCTCAAAGATGGCAAACTCACGCCGACTGATATCAAATAAACTTTAAAACACACCCAATAAAAACAGCCGTCAATCTCTACGAATGACGGCTGTTTTTTAATGTCTTAAATGTATCTCACAGTGAACGGTTGGCGTTGATCAAGTCCAATCGCTGCTGCACACACAGGTGTGATTTGAACGGGTCCTGTGGCGTGTTGATGGTGTAGTCCACCAGACGATCAAGGGTGCTCGTTGCAACATGCATACGTGTGTCCGACGATGCGTAGTAGATGAGCACTTCGCCGTTGTCACGTTTCACCCAGCCGTTGGAGAAAGTCACGTTGGACACATCGCCCACGCGCTCTGAGCTCAATGGCGCGATGAAGTGACCGCTGGGAAGATGCGTCACCTTCCACGGCTCATTCAGGTCAGTCATCATCATGTAAAGCACGTACCGCAAACCGGAGGCACAGTTGCGCACACCGTGAGCCAGGTGCAGCCAGCCTTTGTCGGTTTTGAAGGGTTGTGGGCCTTGCCCGTTTTTGACTTCATAGATGGTGTGATACGTCTTGGCATGGACGATGGTTTCGTGATCAATCACGGGGTTAGCCATGTCTTTACAGGTTCCCCAGCCAATCCCGCCACCTTTACCGGTGGAGATAAAACCGTCTTGCGGGCGGGTGTAAAACGCGTATTCACCGTTGACGAATTCGGGGTGCAAGACCACGTTGCGCTGCTGAGGTGATGGGGATTTGAGATCGGGTAAACGCTCCCAGTTGATCAGGTCTTTGGTGCGGACAATGCCACACTGCGCCTCTGCCATGGAGGTGTCGCCCTCAGGAGCTTCGGGGTCTTTGCGTTCGGTGCAGAACAGGCCATAAAAGTACCCGTCTTCGTGTTCGGTCAAACGCATGTCATAGACGTTGACATCATCACGATCGGTCTGTGGCAGGAGGATCGGGTCTTTCTTAAACTCAAAACCATCAACGCCAGTTGCACTTTCAGCGATTGCAAAAAACGACTTGCGGTCATTGCCTTCAACCCGGACGACCAGTTGCACCTTGCCATCCCGGATGATCGCCCCGCTGTTAAGCGTTGCATTGATACCCAGGCGTTCGAGGAGCATCGGGTTGGTCTTGGGATTCAAGTCGTACTTCCAACTCACCGGCGCGTGATCACGGGTGAGGACCGGGTCGACATAGCGTTCGTAAACGCCATTGTACCAGTTGGCATCCACCTGATTCTTGCGGCTGACAAGTTGCTGATAACGATTGTTGAGATTGCTTAACGCTTGTGCGTAGTCGAATGTGTCAAAGGCCATTTTTTCTGTATTCCTTTTTATTGAATTTACAATACAGACGATACGTCAAAAGATACATCCGACTTGTTCGAATGACAAGTGTGCCAGCCAAAAATGATTCATTGAGAAGTCTCAGGCATGATTATCGCAACTGTCATCACCACTGCGTCACAGAGGCACAGCGTTCAAAACCGAGTAAGACAATCTCACGCTCGCTTCGCTCAAGACG
>JBICHS010000090.1:0-4952 GCA_043101135.1 Phycisphaeraceae bacterium JB051 | reverse complement strand
CACCCCAGAGATCATCTGTGTTTTTCGACTCCCAGTTGACGATCTGCCAATGCCCTTGTGCCATATGATATTGGCAGGCAAACAGCGGCTTGCGATCCAGAATGCCAATCCGCCAATCAAACGCGGTGGGCATGAATACCTGAGCCAACAACAGGTCCGATTTCTTGAGCAGGTCCTGCACGGTCCGTTTGAGTTCGGCATGCGTGGTGACCTTGACCACCCCCTTGGAAAACGCACTGTCAGGCTGCTTGATGATCAACGGCAAAGGCAACTGGGCTAACCGATCACCCTTAAGCCACGAACCGTCGATAATCCAGGTCTGCGGCATGGGAATCTGTTCCTGCGACAATCGCTCTGCAAGATACACCTTGTTGGCGCAACGCAGAATCGACCAGGGGTCATCCATGACCACCAAACCCTCAGCATAGGCTTTACGTGAACACTGATAGGTGTAGTGATTGACATTGGTGGTCGTGCGGATGAACAGCGCATCGAATTCACTTAGCCGATCCATGTCGTTACGTGTGATGAGTTCCATGTAAATGTTCATCTGCTCTGCGATCTTGCAAAGTCGCTTGAGCGTCTCCGGGCTCGACGGCGGTTCGACTTCATCCGGGTCATAAAGAACCGCGATATCGTAGGCATAGTTGCGCATACGCGCCTGATCAAATCGCTTGCGGTTAAAGAAACGCACCGCCAATTCCTGAATCAAAGGCAACATCCCCTGATCGATCTTCTTCAGAGACAGCGGCGAAATCTTGTCCACCATCCATTTGTCACGCACATTGATAAAATCCACCGTGAGCATCGGCGTGGGGAACATCCGATAGAGCCGGTTGGCAAGCTCATCAAAACGTTTATCAATGCTGTGACCAAAATAGAGATTGATCGTGGCTTCCTTGCCATCAAATCCAGTGAAGGCTTTCTGAATCTGTTCGTCCATTTCGTCGGTCATCGAGCGCATGATCGAACGCGACTGAAAGTCCTGAATGGTCGAAACACTGGGGATCGACCGATGCGACCGGGCTTCAGCAAGCAGCGAAACGTAGTAACCCGCAGACTGATACTTGTACGATGGGCAGAGATTAAACACACGCGCATAGGGGATATTTTGAAATTGCGGGTCGGTGAGATATGCCTGTGTGCTGATGATCTGAGCCTTGTCGATTTTCAGCTGAATGTCCGAAGGATTGTCGGTGACGATGAGGTTGACAGTGTTCTGGTTACTGCGTTGGCCCAGCGCCTTATTCGGGTGCAGATTCAGCTTCATGCGCACAGCATGTTGATCCGCAGCGTAGTAGTCTTCGAGCGTATCGGTGACCTGATAGCCATGCGATTCATACCAGGCAACCAACCGCTCGTCGGACTGATCCGCTTCAAGCGAAAGTTGGTCATAGCGGCGTTCGACGGCTAGCTGGTGAGCATGCTTAAGCAGTTTCGAGCCAATGCCCAAACCGCGAAAGGTGCTACTGACAGCCAGTGAGTAAATACGCAGCGTATGGACATGGTGATGCAGGATCATCACCCCCGCCATGGTCTGATCCGACTCCTCGGGTTTGACGGTGGCAACCCAGATCTGCTGCATGGGACTATTGAGACTGTTGGCCAGCGAGCGACGTGAGCTTCGACGGTTGGTCTCAAAACAGGCCTGCTCGATAGCAAGAATTTCATCCAGATCAGTGGTAGAGGCGGTGCGAAGGTGGACTTTCATCAATGGGTATCCTCAAGACTCAAGCAACAGAAGGATACGTGCCCACAAAGCCGACATCACTGCGCTGGAGAGTCGGATATTTTATCTGCGTTTGACTGATTTTAGATTAAAAAAAGAAGGTGTTGAAAAAAAGTTTTTCCAGGCACCTCCCCCAAGTCACAATAACTCGCCGGGCGTGACCGTGGGCATCGAGAGGCTTTGAATGATCTGGTCATACTGCTCTTGAGACAGCAGCAACCGCGAACGTTCATGGAGCCAATCAGCCTGGGGAGTCTGGCCGCTGCGGGAGGCGGCGACGTAAAACAGGACATGCATCGCACCGCATTGCAGGGTTGGCATGAGTTCTGCCATTTTCACTTTGCCCGGCAGGTCCGCCAACGCTGCTTCGTCATAGCCGACCATCAACAGGTAGCGTGTCTGCAAAGCAAGCTTCTGCAGCGAATGCGTCAGACTCAGTTGCTGATGCGAAAGCTCCGAAAGACTCATGTAAGCACCGTAGGCATCACCACGGGCCAACTGCGCTTCGGTGAGCATGAGCAGTAAATGCTGACGGACCGGATGGGCGTTGCGCAGCGGATGCATGAGCACACTTTGGCAGACGGCAATGGTCTGATCAAAGTCCTTTTGCTGATGCCGCAGGGTTGCCAGGCGATGCCAGGTGAGAAGACGCACCTGCCTTGCCAGCGGTTTGGATTGGAGGACAATGGCGATGCGTGCTTCGGCATGTTCCGGGTCGATGGCAAAAAGCTCCGCCATGTTTGAAACCTGCTGCCAGGCGCGGGCACTGATGAAGTTGAGCATCATCCATGTGCCTGCCATGATCATGATCCCAAAGCCCAACGGGTCGGGTGTCAGATCAAACCATGCCAACACGATCGTACTTGCTGCGGGGATACCGAGTAGTGTCAGCCAACGCAGAATCTGATCACGTTGCAATTGACGCTGCAGGTCATCTGAACTGACCGCACCAACTCGCTGAAGCGGTGGCGAGGAGGAAGATGAGGATGAGTTATTCTCAGTCATGCTTCTGCTCCTTGCTCTGCTCGGTGTCATCGTCCGAGCTGTCTTTTTCGCAGGCATCGTCTTGTGGTTGTTCGTCCTGTGATGACACTGCTGGCGGTTCAACCGGCTGGACCAAATCCAGCAGACTTGGTGTTGATTGCTCAGGTGTTTGAACTGGTTGCTCGTGATGCTCAGGCTCCTCGATCACCTGATCATCAAGCAGTTGATGAACGTCTTCCAGGTCTTCAGCGGTGTTTTGCTCGACGATGTCCGCAACGGCCTGTTCATCGGGGGACTGAGCGGTGTAAGCGATCTGAGCCGCAAGGGCTTTGAGTTCATCCTGTCGGGCAAGGAGTTTTTGCGTGGAGAGCAATAACGTTGCCTTATGCCACCAATCCCTGGCTTGATCCATCCATGCAGCAGAGTCCGATTCACGTAGCGAGAGTTGGTAACAACTCCATGCCATCAGGGCATAACCATGACCGGCTTCGACACCCAGTGGGCGGAGACGATCGACCAGTTCATCCTTGTTCTCAGCAACGGCGTCGGCATAGTGGAACGTACTGACCTGCTGAAGCAACGCTGCATAGTGATAGGTCGCGCTGATTGGTGATACCCCCATCTCCAACGCCATGGGACGAAGCTTACGCAGATTGGTATCCGCAGAAGTCAGTTCGTCATTGAATAGTTGCAGGACCGTTCGCTGGAGTTGTAACTGGACCGAGCCGGGATGATCCGCGGGCATGCGTTGAATGAGATAGTCATAGGCGACCTCGGCTGCAGGCCACGCGGTCAGGCAATCGAGATTGTGTGCCATCAGGGCAACAAGTCGGCCGTGAAGCTCGGGCATCATCTGCACGACGGGAAGCATTTTCCAGATCGCGCGGGTTGCGCGTTCATGTTGCTCAAGCTGTGTCCATTCACTGATGCGCATCACGCGCGATTGGATCGTCCGCACATGTCGCACACGAATCATTGCATAGGCCACCACCCCGATGAGAATCAGCCAGGGCAAAATGGCGGTCAGTGCATTTTGTGCAAACAGCGTCATCCCCACTGCCACCAACAACAGGATCAACGGCAACTGCGTCACCCAGACGCGCGAGACGCGCGGTGCACAACGACGCAAATGGTCGGTGACCTGTTCGGGAGAAGGTGGTTTGAATGTTGGCGTCGCGCGTTGGTTCATGTCTATCGGACAGTGTAACGATGTTAAGACGATGTTACGAAGCCAACGGCGGATTAAATGGATAGAGCATCAAATACACAAGCACCCCCGTAATGGAAACATAAAGCCAGATCGGTAAAGCCACACGGCCTATCTTCTTATGCAGCTCAAAACGCTCTTTACGACCCAAAGCGATTAAAATCAGCGCAAAGACAGGCACAGCCATCGCCAGAATCACATGCGTCAGAAGCATCAACAGATAGGCAACTTTAATCAGACCTTCCCCGTTGTAGCTGGTATGCAGCCCACCACCCTCGACGGCTTTCCAGACTTTGTGGGCAAGATAACAGACTAAAAACAACGCGGAGATACCGAACGCGGTGACCATGGTTTTACGATGCGCATCACGCTTGCCTTGCTTGATGAGCACCCAACCCACGATCAGCAGGATGGTCGCTATGCCGTTGAGAATCGCGTTTACCAGCGGAAGAAAACTTAAGTCCATGAGATGTGATCCTGTTGCAGTCTACTCGGCTAGCACAATTTGCAAATCGCGATAAAGTCGGGCGATCTCTTGCCCATCCATGGCATTGTAATACCCACGGATGCGCATTTTCCGATCCACCAGAACAAACTTGGTCGAGTGTGTGATCAAGCCATGCCCCGGGTCATCGCCAGCAATTTCATTGGTTCCCACCATGAGCTTGAATTCATTGTTGATCAAATCCCACATGGTCTTGCGTTCACCGGTGAGCCACAACCAGTTGGTGGTCTTCACGTCGACGCGCTGAGCATGTTCACTGAGCACTTTAGGGGTGTCGTAATCCGGGTCCACCGTGAACGATGCCAAGCGGATATCGTTCCAATTGGGATCCTGTTTGAGCTTGTTTTCAACCTTGGCCATCTGCATGGTGATCATGGGACATGGCCCCTGACAGCGGGTGAAAACAAAGTCGGCGATCCAGACTTTGCCACGCAGTTGATCGGAGTGAAAGGAGCTGCCAGCCTTATCGGTGAGAATAAAACCCGGTAGCTGGATCAGCGGCTCAAGTAGATCGGACGAGCACACGT
>JBICHS010000089.1:0-5483 GCA_043101135.1 Phycisphaeraceae bacterium JB051 | reverse complement strand
GCGGAAAACGCCATGTCACCGTCTGCTGCTGCGGCAACCAGGCTCACGCCGTCCTTGCTCGAAAGCTTGACCCAGCGGGTTTGCTCGTGGTTGCCACAAGCCTGCGGGCGGAGATATTGCCCGTGGTACTGTTCACAAACTGTGCTGCTGTAGTGACCGAACATCACACCGTTGCAGCGGTCAGCATAGTTTTCCTCAGGCCCCAAACCAGCATACTCCAGATCACCAAAGGCGTCGGAGACGGCCAGACGAACACCGATACGTGCCAGCGACTCGGGGCAGCGATGCGGGGTGATCTGGTTGTCCATGCGAATCGTGCCATCGCCAAAGATGGTGTAGGTCACACGGTGATCCACGCGGGCGCCATAACGGGCAATGACCGAACCAAGCACGTTGATACGGAGCATGGATTCGCACTTGTCTTCAACCACGAACGGTTTCCAGCCACTGGCTTCGGCAACGGTGTTCGAAGCTGCAAGCACGTCTTCAGCGGACACCTCGTAGACTTCATACTTGCCATCAATCAAACGAATCCAGGCTTCAGAGTCACGACGTGATTGCTTGACCCAGTTGTTACGTTCATTGTCAATCGGGGCACGGAAGGTATGCACTTGCGGACGCAGCTTCACGCCCTTGAGCATGTCCTTGCGGCCGAGTTTCCATTCGGTGATCTCGCCGGTCTTGCGGCTGATGGTCAGCTTAAAGCCCTTGCCATCCACAGCAATGTTGGCCGGCGTCTGCTTGTACTTAAGCTTGGGAAGTTCGCTGACAACCACCGGCGTAGCAGGCTTGGCCCAGGGCTTGATCTCAAACTGCTCAGCAGCAATGACGTGGCCCTTCTCACACCAGATGGTCGATTCCTTGAACTTGAAGTACAGACGGATGTGATAGGTCGATCCGGGCTTACACTTGCCTGCCGGCTCATAGTTCCACTTCACGTGGGTCTTATCCGACGGGGCGAATGCGGGGATGGTGATCTTGACCGACTCACCGGGCTTGGCATCAAGCGGGCGCATCGTGCCGGTCTCGATGACGTTGCCATCTTCGACAAGTTCCCAGACGGGGATGAACTTGTTGAGATTGGTGAAGTCAAGATTGTTAGTCACGGTGTAATTGGTCAGATCGTGGCTGTCGCCTTCTTCGAGTTTGACATCGATCTGCTGAAGGACCTTTTTGACTTCTGCGAGCTTGGGCGTGATTTTGCGGTCTGCCGTGGTGATCCCATTGCCGGAGAAGTTCCCGTCATTGGGCTTGTCCCCGAAGTCACCGCCGTAAGCCAGGAAGGTTTCACCCTTCTTGCCGGGAACGGGGCATTCGAGTGCCTGGTCACAGTAATCCCAGATACCGCCGCCGATCATGCGGTCATATTGTTTGTAGATTCGCCAGTATTCATCGAAGCTGCCCAGCGCGTTACCCATGCAGTGAGCATATTCGCAGAGGAAGAACGGGCGTTGGGTATCGACCTTGGCAAAGCCTTCTTCCAGCCTTGCAGGATCGGGATACATGGCTGAGTCCACGTCGGCGGCTTCGTCCATGAGTTCGTAGTGAATCGGACGTGTCGGGTCGATCGCGCGGATCGCTTCGGACATCTTGTGGAAAGCGTTACCTTTGCCTGATTCATTACCCAGTGACCAGAAAATGATGCAGGCATGGTTTTTGTCGCGGTGGACCATGCGTTCGCCACGAGCCACGTGGGTCATATCCCAGCTTGGGCGGAAGCCCAGCGCTTCGGGGTTATAGCCCATGCCATGTGCTTCGACGTTGGCTTCGTCCATGATGTAAAGCCCCATCACATCACAAAGCTGATACCAGCGCGGCTGATTGGGGTAATGCGATGTGCGGACCATGTTGAGGTTATGCTGCTTGATGATCTGGATATCGCGGACCATCGATTCAGCGGTAATCGCACGACCGAGCTTGGGATCAAATTCATGACGGTTCACGCCACGGAACTTGATGGACTGACCATTGATGAAGACCTGCCCGCCGTCCTTGATTTCGATTTTGCGGAAGCCTGCATAAGTCGAAAGCGTTTGAACCGGGTGACCTTCTTCATTGACCAGCGTCAACACCACGGCATAAAGCTCGGGGGTTTCGGCGGTCCACTTGCGAGGGCTCAGAACATTCAGCGAGATCACCGACGTGTTTTCACTTCCGGCTTCGACTTCACCGACGGCTGCCACACCTGCGACATCCACCGGCAGCTCCCCGCCGTTGGCATCAAACATCTGAACCATCAGGCTGTAATCACCTGAAAGTTCCTTGCCGAGGTTTTCGACCTGAGCAGAAACAGTGAGCTTGCCGTTGCGGTAGTCATCATCCAGATCAGCATTGACATGAAAATCACGGACGTGAACGGACGGCGTGGAGATGAGATTCACTTCACGGTAAATACCAGCCAGACGCCAGAAGTCCTGATCTTCGACATAGGAACCGTCGCACCACTTGTAGACCTCGATGGCCAAGGTGTTTTCACCTTCCTTGACGTAGTCGGTGATGCAGAATTCCGCGGGGGTCATGGAACCTTGTGAGTAGCCAGCAAGCTTGCCGTTGACCCAGATGTAAAACGCGGACTGGACGCCTGCAAAGTGGATGTGGGTTTCGCGGGAGGCCCATTGACCATCGAGCGTGAACGTCTTGAGGTAACAGCCAACGGGGTTGGGTTCCTTGGTGACGGTCCACTCCTTGGGGCATTCACCTTTGTGGTCCATGATCAATGGCGGCTTGGTGATGTGGGGGTACTTGACATTGGTGTAGATCGGCGTGCCGTAGCCGTTGGTTTCCCAGTTGCTCGGGACGTTGAGTGTGTCCCATTTGCTGGCATCAAAGCCGGCCTTGAAAAAGTCCCGCGGGCGTTTATCAGGCGACGGAGCCCATTTGAATTGCCAATCACCATTGAGTGATGCAAACCACGGTGAGATGTCACGGTTGTCGGTGAAGACATCCAGTGAGATGATCGCCTGTTCAAAGTCATCACAGGGAATGAAGGTCGCATGCGGCTTGCGGTTGTTGATGCCGATGACGTTTTCATTTTCCCAGTGCGGGTGAGGCTTACCATTTTTGGGGTCAGCCGGGTAAACGAGTTTATGGTTCTGTTCAAACTCCATGCTCATACTCATGGCAATGTCCTGTCTTGTCAGTGTGTGGAAAAAAGTTTTGCTGATCCGGAATCGAGTCGTACATGATAACGACAATTCATATGAATCCCACTGTGAATTGCACATACATGTCATATTTGGTCGTGGATGTCATTTCGTTTGGTTGTCGGGCAAATGATATCCGCTACACTTTAACTTCACTGTTCTGAAAATCTCCACCGAATTAATCAAAATCCACAGTCAAAGGAACACAGGATGATGCGCAAAATGAGATTGAGTTTGGGGGTCAGTCTTCTGCTGGCTATGTTCATGGCAACGACCGCGATGGCAAATGTCGAGCTGCCTTCCGTTTTTGGTCACCACATGGTGCTTCAGCAAAATAAGCCCATCAAGATCTGGGGCAAAGCACAACCCGGTGAACAAATCACCATCGTCTTCGCAGGCAAAGGGGGCAAGACCGAGGCAGACATCAACGGCAACTGGTCGGTAACTTTGCCCGCACTCAAAGCCAACGCCACCGGTCGCACCATGACCATCACCGCCAACAACACCATCGTCCTGCATGACATTCTCGTGGGCGAAGTCTGGGTCTGCTCCGGTCAATCCAACATGGAATGGCCACTGGCAAACGCCAACAACAAGGACGCGGAAATCGCCGCTGCCGACTTCCCCAACATCCGCCTTTTCAAGGTCGCCAAGCACACCAGCCCTCAGCCGCTGGATGACTGCAACGCCAGTTGGAAAGTCTGCACCCCTGAAAACACACGCGGCTTCTCGGCTGTCGGTTACTTCTTCGGCCGTAACCTGCATCAACATCTGGACGTCCCCGTCGGACTCATCGGCACGTACTGGGGCGGCACTGTGGCTGAAACATGGACCAGCCAGCAAGCCCTGCTCGAGAAGATGGATGACTTTGATGACACCATCGCCAAGATGCAGGACATGTACAAAAACCAGGACGAGCAGATGGCCAAGTACCGCCAGGAACAAGCTGACTATGCCCTGTCCAAGGAAAAGGTCTACAAGCTTGAAGACGATCAAAAGGCGGCCCTGCAATGGGCTGACCCGTCAATGGACACCAGCGATTGGAAGCCGATGGACTGCCCGACCAAGTGGGAGCAAAAAGGCTATCCCCGCATGGACGGTATTCTCTGGTATCGCAAGACCATCGACATCCCCGCTGAGTGGGCAGGCAAGAAACTCCTGCTCATGCCCGGCCCGATTGATGAAGTCGATCAAACCTTCTTCAACGGCACCTACGTTGACGGCAAGGGTGATATCTCCAAAAACGAGGTCGAATACTGGAACATCCCCCGCAAGTACATCGTCCCCGGCGACCTTGTCAAAGCAGGCAAAAACACCATCGCTATCCGCGTCTTTGACCTGGCAGGTGACGGCGGACTCTGGGGCCAGGAAGCTTCGCAGATGTATGCCACCCTCGCCAACGGCACAACGGATCAGATCATCTCACTGGCAGGTGAATGGCTGACCAAGGCCGAATACAAAGTCATCGACAAGCCCCGCAATCCGTTTAGTCCCAACCGCCCGGGCATCCTTTTCAATGCCATGCTCAACCCCGTGATTGGTTATGCGATCAACGGCGCGATCTGGTATCAGGGTGAGTCCAACGCCAGCCGTGCGGCTCAGTACCGCACACTCCTGCCAACCATGATCAACGATTGGCGCGAACGTTGGGACAGCGGCCAATTCCCGTTCCTGATCGTCTCACTTGCAAACTACCGCCTGCAAAAGCCCAACCCCGGCAAAAGTTCATGGGCTGAGCTTCGTGAAGCACAACTGATGACCGCGCAAAATGACCCGCAGACCGGCCTTGCCATGGCCATCGACATCGGTGAAGCACGCGACATCCACCCACGCAATAAGCAGGATGTCGGTTACCGCCTGTTCCTTCAAGCCCGTGAAATTGCTTACGGCGAAAAACTCGTCGCACAAGGCCCCCTCTTCAAGTCCGTCAAGTTCTCAGGCGATACAGCAACACTCACCTTCGACAACGTCGGCAGTGGCTTGACCGTCAAGGGCGACACCCTCAAGGGCTTTGAAGTCGAAGGTGCGGATGGCAAAACCGTCTGGGCCAACGCTGCTATCAAGGGCAACACCATCGTCGTCTCCGCTGAAGGTGTCAGCGACATCAAGGCTGTGCGTTACGGCTGGGCCGACAACCCCGAAGTGAACCTGTACAACAAGGAAGGCTTGCCGGCGGTCCCCTTCCGCACAGACGCCCCGTAAAACCAAACATTACAAAATCATGTTTAACCAACAAGCCGCGCCACCAAAGCGCGGCTTGTTGTGTTGATAGGCTTGAAGCAAACAGACGTGTTCAAGGCATTTTTAGCCACAGATACACACAGATGAACACAGATAAAG
>JBICHS010000088.1:0-4014 GCA_043101135.1 Phycisphaeraceae bacterium JB051 | reverse complement strand
GCGTCGTTGTTTGTGTTTTGCGGCAGAAAATCAAAGTTCGCACGGTAATAATCTTATTGAGGATGGCATGATGACGCTTGTGAAAAATGTATCGGTCCGGTTGTGTTGGGTTGTGGGGTTATTGATTGGCCCAATGATTCTTTCTGCTCAACCGCTAAACATCGTGACCACTTCAGCTGGCACAACGCCGGTGGTTGATGGGGTGTTGACGGCTGGTGAATGGGATGATGCTGCGACGTTGGATGGTACACTTTCACAGATTGATCCAGCACGTGATGCGCGTCCCATTACCTTTTGGGTCAAAGCTGATCAGAACAAAGTCTACATTGCCATGCAATCCACGGTACGTGCACGTGAGTGGGAGCAGCAGAGGCCGACGACATGGTTTGCTGATGGTGACAGTAGTTTCGTCATAGGCCTGGCACCAGGTACGATCAATCGTGGTGATCAACCCAGCCGATACTTACTGCGTGTGAGTTTGCATGGCGACAAAATGATGTGGGAAGTCACGCCACAAATCGTTGGGGTCAAATTGCAATATCCCCATCCGGATTGGCTTGTCAGTCCTTCGATTCAGAGTGTGTTTAATCCCAGTCAAACGCAGTGGGTTGCTGAGGTGGCAATCCCATTAAGCAGTATGAATGTCAGTTCGATTGCTGAGGATGAACAGTGGGGCTTGATGCTTGCGCGTGACTATGAAGCAGCAGACCCGACAGCTATTATCCAGTCCAGTGATTGGCGCTTTGGAGATGGCAAAGGCAGGCATTACGGTCGATCGTTTTACAACCACTACCGCGATGAATCGCAGTGGGCGCAACTCAAATTTCAATCCCAACCCACAGCTTCGCAGATCGTCGTTGGTAACAGTCTGCCGACCGTGCAGCGTCCGGATGTGCCGGGCATGATCTTCATGCCGTTTCAAAAAGGTTCAGGTACGCTGGTCTCCGATCAGGTCTTGCAGCAGTATGGCGTGTATGTCAATTCCGCGGTGACAACAGAAAACGCGATGGCAACGGGGTACGAACCTTTCACCAACGAGTTCTATGGCAAGTTCGTGATTGATACTTTGCCAGATGTTCACTTTGTGGATCATGGTGATATTCAAATCCGTCAGATTAATACCGGCACGACTCTGGTCACCCACGCGGTACCCGACCTTCAAGCCAACGTGATGCTTTGTATGCGATCCATCGCACTGGGCACGAAACGTGCGACTGTTCTGGAATGGGTTGCACCTGCCGACGGCGTGGTGAATGTGCAATACGAATGTCGGCAGTTTAATACCAATTCCAGTGACGGCCTTGGCTTTCAACTTGTCCATTGGGATAGCCAACAAAGTTTGAATGTGGAACTCGTCGCACGTCAGCAGATTGAAGAGGAAGATAACTGGGTGCCGTTCACAGCTTCACAGATCAATGTTAGCCAAGGTGACAAAATACAATTGCGTCAGGATCGTTGGGGACATGAAGCCAATGACGATGGTCGAATGCGCGGTGAAATCATTTTCACCGACACCCAAAGCCAAACCACACACTATCGTCCAGGCGCCGAATTCACACCGCAGCAAGGCGGTTCCTCCGGCGTTTGGTTTTATCGCTATGACGATGATCTGACACTCAATACCGATGGGAATTACGATGAAATGCTTTGGCAGATGGACCCACGTGGTTACGAAGGTTGGATGTGGTATCCGGGCAATCCCACCATTCTTAATCCCTGGCAAACTGATTCGGATCAAACCTATCGTCGCGCGTGGGGAAGTGTCCATCGTGTGATCGATGATGCTCAGCAGATTGAACGATTTACTTTGCCGACGCTAACGCCCGGTGTTTATGAAGCTTTGGCCAATGCCTATGACATTAATGGCAACTTGCTGGGACAGGCACGACAGCTCTTCGTTAAATATGATCATGCCACGGATTTGCCCTGGCTTAATCACACGCTCGGTGTCAGTACGCAGGTCCTGCCACCGTGGACCAATATGCAATCGCAACTGGCAAACAACGCATTGACTGTTGACTGTTGGGGGCGGACGCATCTGGTTGATGGCAGTGGATTGTTCACACAGGTCCAGGCCATCGGGCAAAGTGGTGTGAATCAAGCCGCGTCCGATCTGCTGGCCGCGCCGGTTCGCATTGAATATATATCCAACAGTCAGACGACTGTGTTGCAACCCCAAATACAGCCAACCAATATTCAGCAGGCCAATCACCAGGTCACCTGGGAAGGAATGGCATCAGCCAATCAATGGGAAGTCCAAACCCAGGTCACCATGGAGTACGACGGCTATGCCTTGCATGAATTGACGATCACACCGCCTGCTGTTGATGCATCGGTGGATAAGATGCGATTGGTGATTCCGCTTAAATCTGAGTTCGCGACACACCTGCATGCTGCAGCCGGTGATTGGTTCCGTTCCTCGGTTTCATCGATTGATTTGGACACTACACAAGGAATGCTCTGGCATAGCGGGTTGTACCACGGTCTGTATAACGACACCGTTGGCGATGACTGGGGACAGTTGATGACGGCTGGCGATTTCAAACCCTATGTCTGGATTGGCGGCCCCAATCGTGGGCTGGCATTTATGGCTGACAATGATCAGGGTTGGGTGCCTGACGAAACACATACTACCCATGCGATTGAAGTGGTGCGCGATGGGGACCATGTGTTACTCATACTTAACTTGGTGGGGCGAACATTTACTTTCGATAAGCCGCGCCAGATCAAGTTCAGTTTGCAAGCCACACCCGTGAGGCCGATGCTTGCAGGCTTTCGTGATCAACTCTTGAAATTGAAATTACAAACCGCCTTCCCCGGTTTCGACCCTGATGGTTGGGACTGGAACGGCAGCCGCTTAAAACTCGATGGTGAATATGTTGTATCAGGACATGGTTCGCAATTTCACCCGCTTAACTGGGATCGCAATGCCAGCAAGTGTGCCAGTTGGGGAGCTCAAGGCAAAACTTTCACGCCATATCAAAGTCAGCTCAACATCATGTCCTTTGGTGAAGTTGATGATGTACGCATGCCCGCAGGTAAACAGTCGGGCAATGTGTATGGCTACATTTACCCGCACATGTCAACGGGGTGTCTTGAGCATGGCAATCTGAGTATGACGCGCCCGGACATGGAATACCGTCTGTACTGCTATGACGCATGGATCGAACATTCCGATTTGCCCGGTATGTACTTTGATCAGACCGAGCCGATCCTCGGTGCCAATCCCGTAGCCGGTGCCGGTTACATTATGGATATTCATGACCGTCCAGCTTTAAACGGCATGGTTCAGCCGGGATACCTTTTGACCAATGTTCGTGAGTTTTACAAGCGTCTGAGAACGCTGTTTTATGAAGCAGGTGTCAACGAGCCGATGATCTGGTTGCACACGACCGATGCGAACATGATCAGTGCGTTTGCTTTTGCTGGCGCTTTTCTTGATGGCGAGAATACGCCTTATATCACGGTCAATAGTCCATGGTTCTCCGCCAAGTATTCCCCCGATCGCATGCAGGCTTTGTGTAATCCTTCGAAGCTCGGGGTGGCTAGCGTTTGGTTGGACATGTTTAAAAGTGATTGGAACTGGCCGGACAATCCTGATGAAAAATACATGGCCATGCGATCCTTGCAGGGCTATAGCTTGATTCATGATATTGCTGAGAAGTGGCATTACGTTGACTGGGGTGCGTTGGACCCGCAATCAGCGATGACGTTCTATCCTTATTGGGACGCCGATGTCAGTGCTGGCCTTTCATGTGCCGACCCCAATGTTTTAGTCAGTGCCCATAAACAAGGTAACGACATTCAACTGATCATCTTCAACCGTTTTGATCAGCAGCAACAAGGTTTGCAGGTTCAAGTGGATTTCCCTGCATTGGGCATTCCAGTCCCGGCGACGCCTGTGCAGGTGACCGCAGTGGAAGGGTGGCACGGCAATCTGCATCCCTCTGACCTGCTCATGCCCATGACCTGGCAAGCCAATGCGACCGGGGTCACGATTACTTTGACAGTTGA
>JBICHS010000087.1:0-10023 GCA_043101135.1 Phycisphaeraceae bacterium JB051 | reverse complement strand
GTTCGAATACATCGAAGTGTTTTATAATCGTCAAAGGCTACACAGTTCACTGAACTACCAAACCCCAGAGGCCTACGCAAAAAGCCTCAACTAATCCACTGCAGTGTCCACCAGGAGTGGGGAAGACCATGGCGCAAGTTCCACTGGACTCCCGCCTGCGCGGGAGTGACGAAGGGTAGATGTTTTTTGTATGAAAGTGTTGTGTTGACGATGTTCTTCAATCGCCGCGAGCATTCTTGCGTGCGCGCGTCCCCGGAAATTAAAGTTATTCACCAATCCACGACACAGGTTCCGCCGGTGATTTGGAGGGAATCTTTGGTGTATTCGTGGAGTTCGATGAGCACGCCGTTGGGGTCGGTGACCCAGGATTGATAGCAGCCGTCAGCGCCGAGTTTCTTTTCGGAGACGTCGTAGCCACCATCGCGCAGGGCTTTGATCACGGCTTGCATGTCGGTCACTTCCAAGGCGAAGTGCTTGATGTTGCCTGCCATGTCGGTGGGGTTTTTGTTGGTGAAGACTTCGATGAAGGTGGTGTTACCGAACTGGATGTAACAGCCGATCATCTCACCTTTGCGATCGAAGGTGAACTTCTTTTCCAGGCCGAGTGTTTGGCAATAGAAGTGCAGGGTTTTTTCCAGGCTTTTGGTGTGAACACAGATGTGTGCCAGTTGTTTGATCATGATGGGACCTCTTGGGAAAAAACTTGGCCGATAGCAATAGATTGTACGATGAAAAGTCGAATTCGTCATTCGAGAATGGGAGAGATTCGACGATATTCACAACAACTGTAAACAGCTGACACCGTATTAGCGACAGGCCCCGGAAGTGTCACAGCGAAGATGTTTCCAAGAATGAATCTGCACACGCCGTCACTCCCACCTTCGGACATGATGCACGTTGTTTTGAAAATTGAGCACCGGGTGTCAACCCGGTGCCCGTTGTGCATACGTTTATCCAGGGGGCACCGGGTTGACACCTGGTGATCAATTTATCGAGAGTTGTGTCGAGCATGCTAGACACTTTAATCATCAATAATCACCCGCCATACAAATGCTTGTAAAATGGCGTGCATCATGTCCCTGCACGAAAATGGCGAGCAGTGTGGATCGAATGTGTTGAGATACAAGGCAACCCGTGCCCCGGGAGGGACACGGCTTTGGGGGGATAAACCACATGCTGTATGCGCGCGGCGTTAGGGGGACGTCGATGTGTTCGATGCGGATTACTCGGGCTTGCCCCACCAGGCCAGGGCGGCGTCCCAGGTGGCGTTGAGGCCGTCTTTTCGGCCGACCTGAATTTCGTATTGGCCGGCTTCGAGTCGGGGGACGTGGATGAGTTCGACGTTATCGACTTTGCTGTGACTGGTGGCAATCTGGCCTTTATCCAGACTCACGAGCTTGATGTCCAGGTCCGCGAGGTACGGGGTGTCGAGCCAGATGGTTTTGCGGGTGATGCCATCGGAGAGTTGACGACCGTCGATGCGGCGATGCCAGACGAGTACGAGCGTGGCATCGGTGAGGGGCTGCTTCACGTCCCAATACCAACTGTGCATCTGGCGAGGCGTGATATCAAAGTAACTCCAGCCGGTATCCTTGCGGATCATGCCGGGCTTGGTCGCAGGTTGGATGAGAATGTCATAGCTGTGATCGACATTGACGACGCCTGCACCCAGGTGCACATCCAACGGGCGATCGGGGTAATGCTTCCATTCGTCGGATTTTCGCGCGCCTGCCATGAGGACCGCCTTGATGACCTGCGGTTTGCGAGCCCATTTGGATTGGGGATGTGCCTTGGCAACCTGGACCATGCAAGCTGTGACAGCGGTGACCGCGGGCGTGCAGAAACTGGTGAGCCCGCCGGGTGCAACGAGGTCGGGCTTGCTGCGTCCCTTGCCTTCGACGAGTGTGCGACCGCCTGAAGATTGGCCGTTATCCCGACCGACAGCGATACCGTTGTAGCTGCTTGCAAGCAGTGGCGGGACGGGATTGGTTTTGCCGTTGTTCACACCGATGATGGCAAGGGTGTCAGTGGTGTCGATGAGGTAGTCGAGTCTGCGCAGCGCCTTGGTGGTGAAAGGTGAATCATCACCTGCGATCCAGCTATGGTTGAGGATATCTGAGCCATCAGCTTTGGGGGGTTGATTGGTTCCGGTGAAGAGGCATCCTTCCTTGAGCCATGTGCCTGCGAAATAGCAGTTGACCTGTTGGATCCCGGGCGCGAGTCCTTTGGGGCCGTAGACGACTTTGGCGGTGGCATGGGCGTGGCCGCTGATTTCGGAGATGCCGCTGCGGTAGTTGAACTTGACGCCATCGAAGAGTGGATCACGGACATGCGGCGCGTAGGCTTTGGGTTTACCGCCTTCGACATGGCCGACGACGACCCCAAAGCCGTTGGGCATGTCGATGGGGCCGATGCGTTGGAGCAGGTCATGCATGCCGATGATGGCTCGCGGGGAGTCGGGCGATGGTTGGGCGTTGGTGGTGGCAGGAAAGACCACGGTCAATATCAACAACACGAAAGCGAATCGTGTACGTGGCCTCTGGACTTGATTCAGAACATCGTTGGTTGGGGTTAATTGCATGGGTAAGGTTTGGGCATTCACTTCCGGGGGCTTGCGGGGGCTTCAAGACCGTCCTGTCAATCGTTGATAGAGTTCGAGGGTGGCGGCAACCTGCTGATCAAAACGCAGGCTCTCTCGTACATGGTCGGCAGCCTGCTCGCCCATCTTGATCAAACGCTGTTGATCTGCCAGAAAACTCAGAGATTCTTCGATGAACGTGTCATGATCCACGGGAACGCTCACACCGGTCACCCCTTCGACAATCTGTTCGTGATAGCCGGCGGTCTGGGTTCGCAAAACAGGCAGGCCGCAACTCATCGCTTCACAACACGACAGGCTGAACCCCTCAGCGGCAGAGGGCAGCAGCAGTGCATCAACCGCGTGGTAAAGCATCAGTGGATCACGGTAGCTGAGAATGCGCAGGTGATCGAAGAGCTGGTTTTGGTAAAGCGCATCGCGGAGCTTGCCGGTGTCCGGGCCGTCACCTGCCATGAGGATCATCACCTCGGGCAGCCGCTTGCGACATTCGATCGCCAGGTCGATAAGCCACATGTGATTCTTGGGCACATCAAAGCGGCCGATGTACCCGCCGATCGTGCGATCCGGTGGCAGGACGAGATTGGTTCTGGCTTGCGCTTTTTTGGACGGTGTTGCAGGCAGGAAGTGCTGGGTATCCACGCCATGCGGGACCACGGTGATCTGCTGGGCGGTCAGTTTTGCAGCAGACATCAACCATTCTTTTGCCAACTTGGAAGGTGCATGGGCATGATCACCAAAATCACTGAGCCAGCGCCAGGGCAGGCTCATGGGGATGTCGGTCAGATGCAGCGTAAAGAGCATGGGGATGTCCCACTGCCGAGCGAGTTGGCGACCGACCATGGCGGACTTGCGGTAGTGAGCGCAGATTAAATCGTAGTGTTCATTTTCAAGCAGGCGTCCGAGGTTTCGCCCGGTGCGTCGGAGCGTGAGTAAGTCTCCTGCCATGGGGGCTTCGACCCATTTGATATTGGTCTGGAGGAACGCTTCATGCCAGGCGCCCTGTTGTCCTGCGATGGTGACTTCGTGGCCGTTTTGCTGGGTTGCGCGACAGATGTCCAGCAGGTAACGGCTGACCCCACCCAGGTCCGACCCGGCAGTGAGATGAAGAATGCGAAGCGAAGATTGCGATTGGGGCATAAGCGATAACCTGAACCAAACGTATGCAGTCGGCAAGCGACCGTAAAACCGTGCAGGGCAAAGTTGAGACCTGTCTGCGGGCAGTGATGACAGATCACGTTTGTTGGCATGGCGTCAGCTGGACAAAGGACCACTGCGCCGATGTTGTGCGTCTCTTTATTTGATCCGGCAGATGATGTCACGGTGACGTATCACGGTGATCATCCATCTGTGGACCGATGCTTTTGCTTGACCCAAACGCAAGTTCAGGATGGTTTACTGTGCAGTGGCGCCCGCCTTGACGGGGATGAGCCTCAGTTGTGCCTTGCGGACTTCAGCGCCATCACCGATCGTGAAAGAGCCTTTCCAAAAACCGTTCTCATCAAGGCTCAATTTGACAGGCATGGTCACGTTTTTCAGTGGCACTTCCTTGAGCTCATCATTGGGGAAGTTGGCGAGTTCAGCAGGTTTGCCGATGGTGATGGAATGGTAATCCTCACCGATCGCCGGCTCGAGTTGATCATGTGTCAAACTCAAGGTCTTGGTCGTTTCATCGATCCGGAACTGCACCACGCCCACAGAAATTTCACGCATGGGGATGTTGAGCTGCCCGCCATAATCGTCGCCTTCAGCAATGAACAAAGCCAAACGATAATGACCTTCGTAACGCTTAAGCTGGCTGGCAAAAAGCCCCTTCTTGGTTTCACTCCATGCCTGGGCGACCGACGCTTCGGTCTGGTCAGGCAGCAGGCGGACTTTCTCACGGAAAGCCAACGCGTCACGGTCACGACCACCAATGGCTGAGATCATGACGGCAGCGGCACCCTTGGCAAGCGCTTCATCATTGGAAGCCACCAGCTCAAGCAGTTGACCTTCACTTTCAAACTGGTTGATCCAGGCCGAGGTCGAGGGGATTTCACCCTTGGCCACCTCATCACCAAACCAGCGGGCAACCGGGTTATTGGCTTCGCGGCGACGAAGCACGTTGACCACCAATGGCGGTGACACGTTGGCACCCAGATCATAGACGAACATCGCAAAGCCCTGACGATCACCGGGGGACATGTCGAGCATGACGTTACCCAGCGGCGCCTTACAGCCAATCAACGCACGCACGGAGGCAACCTGCACCTGTGTCGAACCACGGAGCACGATCTGCAGCAGACACTCTGCAACACGCATCTTGTTGGGCTGGCGTTCCAGGAAAGTCACAATGCCCGAGGGCGTGGTGAGCATGTCCAACGCGGTGTTGGTGAGAATCTGGTACCGGTCGGATTCCTTGTCCAATGCAGCAACACCCTCTGCCAAAGGCGGGATGGTGAAGCGGGGCAAAGACCGCCATGCGAGATTGCGGATATCACTGTTGCCATGCTGAAGCGCACGGTAAATGCCGTCATACGGCGTGAGGATCGGGATCGGCAGACGCATGCGTGCCTTACGCAGAGTCGACTGAGCCGACTGCGTGGGCTGACCAAAAAGCTTGTTGACCGCCCAGTTGAACATCGGCCCCAGGTCGCGGGCGCCGGTGTCGGCTTCAGCGATCACCGTCAAGGTCTTGATGAGCAAAGACGGGTTGGCTGAGCCCAGGAAATGTTCATTGAGCCAACCGGCAGCCAACGGTTCGGCACCGGCGTTCTCGACAATGTAAACCAACGCATCATTCAAACGCGTTTCAGGCAAAGACTGGAAACGAATCGACTGAATGAAGGTCGTCCGCATGTCCACGTCTTCACGCGTGGCTTCAAACAACGGGCGAAGCAATGTCGCAGGAGCTGCACCGTCTTCGTTGGCAAGCATCGCGTTGATCGTCTCGGCGGTCGAAGCGGCCTGACCGGGGTTGGACTTGAGGCCGGCAAGCATCGAGGTCAAAGCCTGCGTCTTGGCCTTGGCGTCACCCGCAACGTTCACCACCACCAACTTGGCAAGCTCAAGGGTCACACTCGTGGGCGGGATGGTCTGACGCAACTCGGCCATGATGTAATCCCGGGCCATCTTGTCCTTGCTTTCAAGAATCGCCTTGAGCAGGAAGAACTGCGTGTCACCGAGATTGGCATAGCCGACCATGTTGGTCATGCTCACGACCAACGAGGCAAGCTGCAGGTCGTAGGGATGACGCTTTTCGATGAGCTTGGCGAGCAGGATAATGGCGTCGGTATGTTCAACACTCAAACGCTGCACACCGTTGATATCCGCCTGGGCGGTAGCCTGCGTGCCGGAGATATCGCGGAGTTGGTTGAGCACTTCAGTTTTGATGTCCCAAGGCAACGGCTTGGGGCCGGTGACGCTCAGGTCGCTGAAGGTTTCATCCACTTCAAAGACGGCCCAGATACGTGTGGGCTTATCAATCTCAATATCCTTGGGCAACGCGCGGGCACGCTTACCCAGTTCACGATACGCTGCCGACTCATTGCGGTATTGGTTGTAGGTTGCCTGGAAAGCCAGTTGAGCTTCACGGCTTCGATCCGAGGGGCGTTCGGGAACCTGCGGGCGCATTTCCTGATATTGACGGATACCGATTTTGAGTTTGTAGAGGCTGTCACCGTCACTGTAGTCCGAAACTTCACAGTATTGATTGTTGACGACGGTGGCGGCGGCATACTGCACTTTACCATTGGGAAGCAGGACAAACTTCTTGGTGATCACCGGTGGTGCACTGGTCATATCCGCTTCACGTGCATCACGACGATTGCCTGCATCCACTTGACGCTTGTCTTTGCCGGCCTGTTCAAGCAACTCGGCAGTCGGGCCAAAGTCATCCAGGCGGTAACAGATGAACCGACCGCGGGCCACTTTGAGATACGAGTTGGAGATTTCCACCGGTTTGTCACCGGGTTGAAGCAGAATCGGCACCTGCAGCAGGATCTTGCCAAATGACGATTTAGCCGACGTCGTCCAGACCGGCCCGTCAATGGAGGTCACCAGCAGCTCATCACTGGTCAACAGTGAATAGGTGTCGATGGCAAATTCGACGCCTGCTGATTCAGGATCTGCTGCTAACTGTGCTGGATCAACAGGTTGTGCCCAGGTCACTGAACAAATCAGTAACAGGCCCAGTCCAAAGGTTAACTGCTGAATGATCCACAACGATTTGCATTTCGTCTTGAACATGCATTCCCACCTGATTGGCTTAAGGATTCACAAAACATGCGGGCGGGGAATAAGTGAGATCGTCCAAACACGACAGTCATCTCAACCGATATCCTCCCCAATAATTATAGATGGTAACCGCCACGGACGTTGCATTCCACCGCAACCGGTGTCTGAATTAGTGCAAATCGTGCTCCATATGCTCATTTGGGGGTTATCCAGACGTTACAAACGTCCGTTTTGGCACCTCAAAGAGCCAATGAGGCTGGTTCTGATAAAGATGGCCCCACGATCGGCCGATCCCATAACGTATGTGAACCTGTGTCCATAGACAGGCCTAAACACACGCAAGACGCTAGAGACAGGACGGAACATGTCCGAAACCGCCATCCAAACAGGCATGATCAACAGCTCGTCACATGTTGACGACTGGGGCTATCTCAAGCGATCGCCCTACGCGCCCCTGGCGTTCCTCATGCCAACCCTGCTCGCAGGGCTCAGTTGGCTTGTCGGCGGCCAGGCGTGGCTGACGGACATCGCCTTCTGCTTTCTCACCGGGATCTGCCTGATTTACCTGATCCTCGAACTCTACAAATTCCCCAAACGCTTTGGCATCGGCGGGATCATTCTCTACGGTGGCGTGCTCGTCTGGTTCTCCCATGACTATTTCAATCACTGGATCGGTCATGGTGTGGATATCGCCATTGACTCGTTTGAACCGATCGTCATCGCCAAGGCAACTTTCTGTCACAGCCTGTTTATCATGTTCATGTGCGCGGGTCTGTACATCCCGTTTTACCGCAACGCAGTGAAAATCGTCCATGCCGTCCCCGAGCCCAACACGCGGGTGTTCTACGTCTGGATGCTCGGCGGGTTGTTCGTGATGGGTTTGCTGCCCTACCTGCTATTCACCCGTGAGTCATTCTTTGTCTCGATCTGGCGTGATATGGTGGCCATGCGTTCAGGCGGTACCAGTTGGACCGTCGGTCGAACCGGCAACATTAACTTCAACTTCGGTGCCTACGTCGCCCTGCTGGTGCAGATGGGTCAGATCGGTGGTCAGTTGGCGGTGTTCTTCGCTTTGCTGATCGCACGCAATCCACTGAGTAAAATTCTCGCATGGGGTATCTGGGCGTTCTGGATGGCCATGGCGTTTGGTAGCGGTACCCGTGGTGAAGTGCTCTTCATGGGCTTGCCTGCCATCGGCCTGCTGTATCTGAAGTATCAGTCCATCGCAGCCAGCTGGTTGCAGCGGTTCAGTGCTCGCGCTTACATCTACGCAGCCTTGTTCATGTTGCTGACCCTCTTCCTCGTGCAGTTCCAGGCTTACTTCCGAAACACCGGTTTCCAAACCGAAAGTGTCGGCAACGTCAAGCTCTTCCAGCTCAAAGGTAACACCATGTTCTCCGAGGGTCTGCTCGGTTATCAGCTGGTACCTGAACAGATGGACTTCTACTACAACAACCGCCCCGGTGAAATGATGATCCGCCCCATCCCCCAAACCGCTTACTGGTTTGCGGTGGGTCCCATCCCACGTGCTATCTGGAACGGCAAACCCATTGACCCGGTGTGGAGTTGGTACAACTATCAATACACAGGCACCGATGCCACCGTCCGCGGGACCACCATCGCCCAGGGCCTCGTCGGTTACTGGTACTTCCGATACGGACTCAGCGGGATCATCCAGGGTGGTTTGCTGCTGGGCTGGTTGATGCTCGTTTCTGAAAAAGCGCTGCAACGTTGCGCCGGCTCACCCATGCACCTGATGTTCAGCCTCGCGTTGGCAACATGGCTGTTCCGCTCGTTCCGTGGTGTGAACTTCAATGACCTGTACCCGATCCTCATCGGTGGCGTGATGCTTTACTTTGTCATCAGCTTTATCAACCTGGCGACCGCGCCCCCCGCAACCGCCCAGCCACAACTGCGGACACAGTAACGCCAGCGCATCATCACACATCAAGCAACACGCCAAACGCAACCTCAAAACGTGAACTCGGCAAATGACCCACTCCCCGCACACAGACCGATCCCGCCTCAAGGTCGCCATGATGCAGGACGGCTCGCGACGTGCCTATGCTTTACCCATCGCATTGCACAAGGCAAACGCACTTGAGGTCATGTACACCGACTGGTATGACCGCCCCGGTTCACTGGATCATCTGCTGGCAACGCTCTTCTCGCCGTTGATGCCCGCAGCAGTCAGTAAACTCCGAACACGCAAATCAGACGACCTTGCAGACGCACCCATCTGCTCCTGGCCGATCACGACGCTGCGCAATCGACGACTCAGTAAAAAGTACGACTCGGAAGCTCAATTCTTTCTGGAAGTCGCCAAGCGCGATCGCGCGCTGATCAACAAACACAATTTCCATGGCGCGAACATGCTCCTGGGCTGTATCCGCAACCTGCACCCAGATCTGATTGCAGACGCCCATGCCAAAGGCATCATCACCGTCGGTGACCAAATCATTGCACCGGCAGCAGAGGAAATCGAACAAGCCAAACGTCAAACCCAACGCTGGCCGGATTGGCAGCCCGATGTCATTGAGAAAAATGTCCGCGCGTTCGTCGATTTTGAACAGCAGTCCTGGGCCAACCTCGATCACATCCTGAGTATGTCCGAGTACGTCAAACAATCGCTGATCAAGCACGGTGTGGATGAAAACCGCATCACGCTGCTGCCTTACCCAATGGATATGTCAGCCTACAATCCGCCTGACCGCTCCACGCGACCCAACGATCGGCCCATTCGCGTGGGCTTTGTCGGTGCGATCAATCTGCGCAAAGGTGCGCCGGAATTTCTGGAAACAGCCAAGCGATTCGATAAACGTCAAGCCGAGTTTGTCATGGTCGGTGCCAACCATCTCAACCCCGACAAGCTCGCAGCGTATCAAGACCACGTCACCTTCACCGGCAAGTTACCGTTGACAAAAGTCCGCGAAAAGCTCGGGGAATTCGACATTTTCTTTTTCCCCACCACCTGTGAAGGCTCAGCAGGCAGCGTGCTCGAAGCCATGGCCATGGGCCTTCCCATCGTCACCACGCTCAATGCCGGCTCACAGGTTCGTGATGGCAAAGAAGGCTTGATTGTTTCCTGTGGGGACCTGCCCGGTTATCATGAAGCGATCAGCAAACTCATCGCAGAACCTCACACGCGATTGGCAATGGGCAATGCCGCACGCGAGCGAGCGATGACGTTTGACATGACCTGGTATCAGGAC
>JBICHS010000086.1:0-8169 GCA_043101135.1 Phycisphaeraceae bacterium JB051 | reverse complement strand
ACAACGCGATGATGCTGATGACCACCAGCAGTTCAATGAGCGTAAAAGCCGAAGTGCAACGGTGATTCGTGGTCAATTCTGATTTTGAAAACATCTTGAAATTCACGTTTCGTCCCTTTCCTGAGTCGCGGGCGAGATGTCAGTTACTTACTGACCATGGTCGATTGCCATGGTTGACTGGCGAACAATCAAATTGGGCGGGAAAGCCTCGACAGGCAACTCCTCTTTGCCTTCGATCTTGGCCATCAAGGTTTCAATGGTCCGCTGGGCGATATCATCCAGTGCCTGCGAAAGCGTGGTCATCGGTGGGTCACCGGCTTTGGACAGTAGTGTGTTGTCAAAACCGACAATCGAGCAATCCTCGGGAACACGCTTACCCAGCTGACGTAAACCACGCATCAAACCGATGGCCATCAAGTCATTGGAACACACCATGCCGGTAAAGCCTTTGGCCACCACTTCACTGGCAGCCTCCTCGCCGGAGTTCATTTCCCAATCACCATAAATCACCGGCTCCGCGGGCGTGGTATGCGGCATACTCAAGGCGCATGACAGAAAGCCATTGATACGCGACATCGCACCCAGATCACTGCGGGGCCCCGAAAGCAAACCAATCTG
The DNA here is from genome assembly GCA_043101135.1 of Phycisphaeraceae bacterium JB051. GTDB lineage: Bacteria > Planctomycetota > Phycisphaerae > Phycisphaerales > Phycisphaeraceae > UBA7800. The sequence goes on along the minus strand of JBICHS010000086.1, from coordinate 7,551 downwards.
GCGATGCCCCAACGCCACCAGATGTTCATAAGCCATTCGCATCCCCGCTGCATGATCCATCACCGCAGGCGATTGACCATCAAGACGGTTGTAGGTCACCACGGGAATACTCCCACAGTGATTTTCCAACCACTCCTGACTGATGACCGGATCCAGGTTGATCAGCCCATCAACCATGCCTGCACCAAACCCCTGCAGATATTCGCGAGCCCGATCAATACTGCGTTCAGAAAGACCAATGACCATGCGATTGCCTGACTTAAGCAACGCACGCTCAATGGCTTCGACCGTCTGACCTGAAGCTGGATTGGACAATTCAGGGAAAAGCACACCAATCTGATGCGTCCGACCACTGCGCATGGCGCGAGCAGCAAGGTTGGGCTGATACCCCAGCTCCTGAGCGATGGCCAACACGCGCTGCACCTGCTTCCGACTCGATGGCCGGTTGGCTTTGCGTTGACCATTGAGGATACGGGAGACCGATGATTCGGAGACCCCTGCATGCCTAGCGACATCTGATAATGTTGCCATAACGAATACTCACACGAGAAAATGCAAACGTATGCTAAATCTTAGACACGAAAAATCACAGTTCAAGAACTTTGTAAAAATATTTTCTAAAGCCTATAAAAAAAGCACTTAAATCTAATTGCCATAAACACACCTAAAGACTCACCTATCGTTTTTGGCAATTGTTTGCAAAAAGATTCTGCAACTTGCCAAAACCGATTTGAACCTTGTTATCCAGCGGCCTTGTATTACAGAATCAGGGGATGACGCGACCTGTTGCTCTTTTGGGTATCATGGGATGTTTTGTACGCCAATTTGCCTTCAAACCGGATCCATTCAAATGCTTGATCGTACGCCCTATCTTCAGTTTCTTGCTCCCCGCATTGGTCGTGTCCAACAGGAACTCGACGAGTTGATCTGGCAGATCGACCCAACCCCCCTGCCGGTCACGCAGAGTCCTGCGGTGCATGAGCATGTCACAATCGCCCAGGCAGCAGAGCTGGATTACACCCCAATCACCAACACCCCACATCACTGGGGCAAGATGTTTGAACAGTGTTTCTGGCAGGTCGATCTCTCTGGCGTGGACACCCAGGGCAAATACATGTTCTGGGCCGATCAGGGTGAAGCCACCGCATATGACGGTCAAATGCCCCTCTTTGGCTTTGATCCAGGTCATAAGTACCAACCGTTACCCAAAAACGTCACAAAATTAACCATTGAATCCATTTGTGCACGCACCGGTATCTGGGTCACGGGTGAATCGCAAGGAATCACGCCAAACGGCTCGCGATTCGAAGGCGCCTTCCTGGCTACACGCAATGATACGGCATGGAACATGTCGCATGACCTTAAAGTTCTGCTCGACCTGGCAGTCATGCTCATCGAACGTGACACACCAGCTGACACACCCCTGGGGCGCGGCGGATTCCGAAAGCCGTTTGACGACGCTGAACCCCTGGCCAAGAAAATCATCGTCCAACTCGACAAAGCCTGCGAAGCCTTTGAACGTGGCAGCCTGGATCAGGCAGCAAGCATCGTCAACTACCTGATGACCGAGCTGCGTGGCAAGGGAGACGACACGGTCAAACTCATTCTCACCGGTCATGCACACATCGACCTCGTCTGGCTTTGGCCGGAGAATGCTGGTGAGTTCAAAGCGACACACAGCTTTGCAAACGCATTGAACCTGATGGACCGCTACCCCGAATTTTTCTTTGGCTACTCCCAACCTGCAAGCTATGACGCGTTGGACAAGCGCAGCCCCAAGCTCATGGAAGCGATCACCGAGAAGATCAAGTCAGGCAAGTTCGAACACGCGGGCGCGACCTATGTCGAATCCGACACGCAACTGTCCTGTGGCGAAAACCTGCTTCGCGCCTTTGAAGTCGGCCAGGACAATCTGATGCAGCGATTCGGCATCGACACGTCCGTGCTCTGGATTCCCGATGTGTTCGGTTACTCGGCATGCATCCCCCAACTCATGGCTGGCTTCGGGGTCAAGTATTTCTACACAACCAAACAACACTGGTCCTCAGGCACCAAGTTCCCGTTCTCAAGCTTCAAATGGTTAGGGCACGATGGCACGGAAGTTCTCACGCATGTTTCATGGCGCCATTACAACATGGCAGCACTGCCAGAAGAAACACGCTTTTATGCCAACCAACACCGACAGGCCGGCGTCCACAACGAAGCGCTCATGCCCACCGGTTATGGTGACGGCGGCGGCGGCACGAGCGCGGAAATGCTCGAACGCGCAAGACGCATGGCAGACCTGGCGGGCTACCCGCAAATGCAGTGGGGACGCATCGACCAGTTCTTTGATCGCATGGCAGAAGTCCGTGATGAACTGCCGACCTGGCGTGGTGAGATTTACCTTGAGTTTCACCGTGGTGTGCAAACATCGCAAAGCCATCTCAAGCACCAGTTCCGTCGCGCTGAACGCAGCCTGCAGACGCTTGAAGCAGCACACGCATTGCTGGAGCAAGGCAGCATCGACATCGAGCCATGGAAGCGTTTGATCTTCGCACAGTTCCATGACTACATCCCCGGCTCATCCATTCAACGTGTCTACGAGGAAACCATTCCCGAACTGCGTGAGATTGCTGACAAGGCATTAAGCGATGCCAGCAAGACACTCCAAGCGGATGGCGAGAAGTGCATCTTCAACCCCCTGCCGATGCCGACGGTTGCATTGGTGAATGATGAGTTGATCAAGCTCCCCGCGTTATCAGGTGTCAAGCTTGATGACGCACCGCGCGTCAGCGAAAAAGTCTTTGCATCCGAAACCAAACTCCAGAGCAAGCGCGTCTCTGCAACGTTCAACAGCCGTGGCGAGATCACCGAGTTGATCACCGATGGCAAAGCCATTGCCATCAATCGCCCGTTGGGTGAAGTCTGGAGCATTAACGATGTGCCCAATATTTATGATGCATGGGAACTGGAACGTCACACCTTCAGCACCGGCACGCATCTGACCGATGACGCAAGCATCAAGGTTGATGGGGATGGCGATTCCATCGCTTCGGTCAGCTTCAGCCGTAAGTTTGCAAAAGCTTCGACCATCACCGTTCGCTACGTGCTCAAGGGTGATAGCCCGATCCTCGACATCGAAACCGACATTGACCTGCAGGACCCGCAGATTCTCGTCAAACTCGCCTTCCCCACGGACTACCAAGGCAAGGACGCGATTTACGGTGCACCGTTTGGCGCGACACTTCGCTCGCAACATCCGGGCACGATCACGACCGAGTCTATGTTCGAAGTCCCCGGCTCACGTTGGGCAGTTGTCAGCGATGACTCACAGCGTGATGGCTTGATGGTGATGACCGAATCGCGGTATGGTTTTGGTTGTCTCTCGGGCATGATGCACGTCTCGCTGGTCCGCAGCCCCAAGGTCACGCCGACGCGTGGCGATGCCGACACCACCAGCTTTGGTGCCAACAAGTCGATGGAAGTTTCGGACCTTGGCATGCATCACGTGAACCTTGCCATCGGGCATTTCAGTGCGGACGCACCGCGTGAAATGAATCCTGCTGTGCTGGCAGAAACGCTCTTCCGTGAAACCGTGACCTACACCGGCAAGCCTGTCATCAGCCCCATCACCGGCATGCAAGGCGGCGACAGCCTCATCCCCACATGGATCAAGCCGATGCAGGATGGTTCGCTGCTGCTGCGTCTGAATGAAACGCTGGGCCAACGCGGGCAGATGCAACTCAAACTGGCTGATGGTTACAAGGCTGTGTCCACCGACCTGCGTGGTGAACCGACGGGCAAGCCCAGTGCAGACCTCTGCGTGGACTACCGTCCCTACATGCTCACGACCGTTCGCATTAGTAAGTGATAGCCTTGTTATAAAAATGAGCACCGGATGTAAATCCGGTGCCCGTTGTGTATACGTCAATCCATGGGGCACCGGGTTAACACCCGGTGCTCAACAAATCTCAGATCAGTTGCTTTACTCCAGAATCACCGTACCCCAGCCTTGTGGGTTGGAGACGTCGCTGCGCTTCTTGGATTGCGGCCAATAGACTTCACGCGCCTCCAATGCGCCTTGCACGGAGAGGTTCAGATTCAAACCGAGCTTGTGTTGCGAACTGGGCGTAAAACCAACAAGTTTGTCCTTGGGGAGAAGCACTTCAAACACATAGCCATTGCCTGATTTGCGACACGCGGATTCAATGCCCTGCATGTCATACCGTGTCTTATCCAACTCGGCACCACGTTTCCATTGCCCAACATACAGGCGGTTTTCATCAGGCATCGGCACAAACCAGAACTGGTGATCACCTTTGACGAACTTGCGTTTGGTGTGGTTGGCATGGGTATCCACAAACAACTCCAACACATCACAATGCCAGAACGACTTGGGGTCGGAGTTTCGCACAATCGAATCTTCAACCTGCCCTGCAATGAGTAAGCCCTCCGGCGCCCATGCCATGTAAAGCTGGGCATTACCATGATGTGCTGTCGTCCCCAGGACCCATTGAGGCAACTGATGCGCAGCATCCCAATCCGAAAGCTGACCATCAATATTGATGCGCGACGCTTTGCGCAACGTCATCTGCCCGGGGTTGAGATTCGTCTCAACGGTTTCGCCATTGGCTGCGACGAATGACAGTGAAGCAGACTCGTTTGGCTTCCAACTGGGCGACCATGTCACCGGCACATCCATCTCCAATGTCTGTCGCGGTGCGATGGCATCAATTGCAATGACCTGCTGTGGCGTCCGCCAACTGCCGGGGAGCTTAATGTGTAACTTGCCCCCCACAGCTTGCGATGCTGATGCATTGACCAATTGGACATGCGTGCTGCTCTTACCCGGTTCACCGACAAGTGAACTGGCGACGATTGACAACCGTTTTTGCACGCGGACACGCAATGGCACGGTCTTGACAGCTTTGCCTGCTTCCGTGACATGCAGCTTCACCACCGACTCACCGTTGGCTTGATCCGCTGCTATGGTGATCGGCAATTTCACGCTGGCCTGTTTACCCGGGTCACAGGCAAAAGCGACTTGTTTTTCAGGGGTTTTCCATCCCGAGGGCAATTCAATCTGAACCTGACCGTGAATGGAAGCATCACGTTGGTTGTTGATCGCAAGCTCGGCAGTGATCGTGTCCCCACTGGTCACCGACTCAAGCAAAGGTGAGCCGAGCTGGTATGCCGTCTGAGCAAACCAGTTGCTGTTACGCTCAATACCCTTGGCAAAGACAGGGGTGATTCCCAAGGCAACCGAGTCACCGGCAATGGGGTAGGCCAGATAGTCATAAAGCTCCGCACCGTTAAAGCGCACCATTGGGCCTTGCGAATCGGTGAGTGTCCAAAGCGTTGCCGTGAGTTCACCTTGATTGTCAAAGACGTAACCCCACGTACCATCGCCTGCATTGATCATGCCAACGTACTTGGGCGTGGGCAGCAGATGCGCCATCGCTGCAAAGGAACACAACGCGAGCTTGGGCTTTTGCTCGTGATCGACCAGACCGCAGCCATCAAAAAAGGTGTTTGCATCAGTACTGTCCAGATCGAAAAACCAGAACGCTTTTTCGACACCTGTTGCCATAAGCATCATGTAACCGCGTTGGAGGTATGCAGCCTGCTCAAGGTGACTGACGATGTGTCCTGCTTTGGTGTCCCAACCAAACTCGGTGACCCAATGCTCACGGGCTTTACCATCCATGGAGCTGATGTGATCGACATCACGCAGCTGATCGAAATACAGGCGCGGGATTTTCTGCGTCACGCCATCGGTGTTGTTGTTATTGATGTTGGTCTCCGGCGGATCAACACCACAGTAGTGATGGGTATTGACCACATCGATGTTACGAAAACTACCTGATTCTATGTCGGATTTTAGTCGGTTAGGCCAGATGCCCGCGCGCCCGTTTTCCACTGCAATCAGTTCACCACCGCCGATGACGTTGATGACATCACCGAACTTGCGGTGATAGTTTTTATAGTTTTGCCAATCCGTTGGGATCTCGATCTGACTATTGCCATGCGAAGGCAGGTCGTATTCGTTGTCCAGTTCGTGATACTTGATGGAGGGGAAGGCAAGGACCATATCCACAAGCTCACGCGTCCAGTTCAGGTCGGGTTTGATCTGGTCGGCAGCATCCTTGCCGGTCTTCTTGAATGAACCGATACCATCGCCGTGACAGGCAAGGAGCATGGCGCCCGCATCGTTGTATTCCTTGACCATCGGCGGATACCAGGGCCAACCGCTGTAGCTTTTATCATCGCCCTTGGCTTTGACCATCCAGTGATAGTTAAACGCATAGTCACGGAACCAGACCATGCCAGCATCGCGGAAGGTTTGGATCATGCGATGACGACCGCCGTGAACATTGAGCCCATAGGGTGAGTCGATTTTCTGTTGCTCGGTGAGCTTGGCAGGCTGAGGCAGGTAGGCCAATTTCATGGTGGATTTGACGGTGCTGCCATCTTCCCACTTCATGGCAGCGTCCGTGGTGTAAAGGCCATACTGCGGCAAAGACAACGGCACGGAGACGGCGGTCTGACTTTCCACACTGATCGGCATGGCTTTACTCATGACGGTTTTGCCAGCGTTGTCGGTGATGGTCCAGTTGAAGGTACCTTCACGTGAACCGGGGAGCCATGATTGGGCATTGAGATGCAACGTGGGTTGACGGCCTGCAAAGACGTTGTGTTTTTGCGAGGTGGACAGATGCGTGGTGAGTAATGGTGTGACGGGTTGAGCGGCAGGCTTACCGTCTTTGAGATCGGGGCCAGCCTCCCAGCCTTTGAGCTTGCCGGTGGTTGGATCGACGTCGGAGATGTCGGTTTCGATGGTGAGTTGGTCGATGCTCAGGCTGACATTGCCGGGCTTGTTGCGTGAAGCATAGTTATGGGTGATCAGACCTTTGAGCTTCAGGGGCTTGACCCAGTTGGCAGGGATGTCGAAGGAGAAGAGCTGCCATTGATGGTTGAGTTTTTTGCCAAGGTTGAATTCGAATTTGCGGTTGCGGTCATCCTTTTCCATGCCCCATCCGTCGATGAAAGCCAGCGCCCAACCGTAGTTGTTTGAGCCGCGATCGACCCGTGCATAGAAACTCATGCGTTGGGCTTTACCGGGGATGAGCAGTTGGGTCACCGGTTCGACGAGCATGTGTTCAAAGCCGTTGCCGGTGAAGGAGACGTTAAATTCGATTGCCTTTTCAGAGACCCCGAGTTTGTCTTCCGGGCAGGCCTGAACCTGTTGAACGTCGAGCGACGCGGTGCTCCACTGGTTCTTCTGCCAGGAAAGGGAGTCACAGTTGTCTGCGATTTTTTCGACGGTTTGAGCATGGGTTGGCAGCGCGCCAAAAGCCAACAAACCGCACACTACCAGCCATACCGGGCAAAACCGTAGACGCCAATTTTGAGTGTAAATCATGTGTGGACCTTATGTTGATTGACCCAATCAGGAATGATGCGTTCCCAGCAGCGAAGGAGCAACTGTTGCTCAACATTAGCGCAAAAACCAAAACAAGTCAAGCAATCTGCGACAGGTTATGATGCAGCATCATGAATGATCCCTCC
>JBICHS010000085.1:0-6905 GCA_043101135.1 Phycisphaeraceae bacterium JB051 | reverse complement strand
AGCGAACCTGCTTACGACCCGCTTGAAGGTCGACTGGAACAGATTGTCGGCTTGAGCATACGTTTCGAGAAGACTGCATGTGCATGGCCTGTTTCATTTCAGAATCACGCGAACGCCAATTTACAACGTTGCAAATTTTTTGCAACGTTGTAAACGTTAGGCCGCATTGAACGACAAGTCAAGACATGCTTGCGGAAAATAATGTATCGCTTGGTATCCATCCCGGTTCCTGTACCGAATTCGACACCAGGATTAACACACGCGATCTGCCAGGCTTATCCCAATAGCGACGGCTAAAAGAACAACTCGATGCTCGGCATACGTGGGACGATTGAGCTGTCGAATGAAATCACGACGCCAATCGTAACATTCAACACGAATCAGATAACCTGCCGGCTCAAGGCTGGATTCGAGTTTCTCATATAGATGACTGTGAAAAGGCGATGGATAGTATTGTCAAAGCGTAAACAACCGTCGATTGGCTGACCACGAATTGCTTCAATAAATAACGAACACTGGGAATCCGCATGTCCGATGGCGTATTTCGAACCATTGCACGCAGTTCCTGTAAGACTTGTTCATATTTTGAAACCATAATCAATACACCACGAAAACTGTATCACCTATACAGTACATCATGCACAAAAACCGAAAGCCAATTGAATGACAGTCAGTTTTAAAAAAAAATCAGACCATGCTGAATCGGATCACGACTGAACCACTACCGGCTCAAGCCGGTAGGTTACGGGAAGATACATGAGTTACGGACTGAAGTCCGACGCTCACGAGAGAACGAATACAAAACCTGCCATGACAATTCACGAGCGATGGGTTGCCCAAGGCATTCCTACCCGTAGCACAGCGTAAAACAACACGCATCAGAAACAAGACAACCTTAACCAAAACGCACTTCAAACCTCACCATGACAAAAATTGTAAAACCAAAAGGTTTCGTCTCAAGGTGAAGATGATAAACCCATGCAAAGACAATAAACAACGGCTAATATTTGCAACCAGCCATTGTCAAAGAGTGGGTGAACGGACTCGAACGACTGACAAACATACTCTGTATTTAGAGTGCAAGAACGAACGAAAACGGTAAAGTTAAACCATCCATACAAGCCGCTGGGAAGTTACAGCTTATTACTGTTTCATAAGCATCAAAGGACGATAGGTTGCGACATCGTGAGGATTATGCGTGCCCGGTTTGAGATAGCGCATAACTCTAAAATAGGAATAAATGCTGATATTCCAATTAGCTAGACGCGCATAACACACCACACGACCTGGTTTGATTTGAGTATCTTGTACGAGCATTTGCTTTTGGCGTAATTGATCCCACGGGATGAACCACTCAACGGACCAACGCTCATCCTTATTTTTTGAATCGTTGATTGAGCCCTGTACGTGCGTCGCTACCTGGTACCGAGGCATGTTGTCCGGCGTCTTGATGCTGCTGACCGACATGATGGTGGAGCCCTGCATTAATTCCTCATAACAAACTCCCGCAGGATTCACTTGCAGTTCTAAATGAGGACAATCAATCGTCCGCCGTTTGGCAAGAAAGAGTTCAAACGCATCTTCAAGCCAAATCCAATCGTTCTTCTGTGTCTTGTTGGCTTGGATATCTTCGTCTTCAATTTCCATACCAACATACAACCCTTTGTCATCCCAGAGAAACGCGCCATGCACCAGATTTTCAATTTGATTTAACTTAGGCTTTTGGGGCACATAACCTGTCAGTGTTACGAATGTAGCTTTCTGCCATGCAGGCTCATCCAATTTACCGTCGAGTGTCATTGACGAAGCTTGATGCACTTCAAAGATCGGATCAGCGGTTTGTTTGACTGTCGCACAGCCTGTAAAACACATCGCACTGAGGATCAATACACACACCGTCATCTGTTTGGTTGGTCTATAGGACATTACAATCTTTCTGATCATTTCGTTCACTGCCCGGGCAGACTCAGGACTGGATGCTCATCTTTGGATTGACGGATAATTGTTTTGGGATCGGTTGAGATTTCATTGACTGTAAATGCGATTTTTGAATCCCACCATGTTTCCAGGCCGAAACTATTGCCATAGGAAGGCAGTTGCATGGGCAAATGATCAACCACCGCTTTGCCATCGTAAACGACATTGAGCACTTTATCTTTCACACTGATTTTCAGGTTTGCCAATTCTGTGGGCTTGATCGGCACTTGTCGAAACACCCAACCATGGCCACGCAATTGAGCAGGTCCTGAAACATACCAACCATAGCCTACCCAGCCGCCGCCATATGCAACGGTCACCGGGCCGATCTGAATACGAAAGCGTTGAGAAATTTTGATATCCAGATCCACATACAAATCATCGCCGAAGGTCTGACTAAACGTCACGTTTGCAGGTTGTTTATGCGGCTCTGAATAAAACGCGATGCCCTTGCGGCCGGGCGCGATATCTGTGTTAACTTCCTGACTCACGCCCTTGGTTTTCGTGTTGACCTTCCATTGCTCGGGAACATATTGATCAACATGGAACTTCGACACAGCAGGCATATCCATCACGTCATAGCGATTGGACATGTACTTAGGCTTGAAAAACAAGGCATTATCGTGCCATGTATCGAGCTTGATTGCATTACCTTTGCCACTTAAAGTCACAGGCTGATTAACGATCAACGCAGTGTCGTCGTATTGCACGCTCAACAAGCCGTTGTTCACAGTCAATGCAACCTGGTGAATTTGATCCAGGCCGATATCCATAAAACGCTTGGGCAGGTTCGTGATCCTCTGCTCGCCAATGTGTAAGAACCAACCATGATCATGCCGCAAAATGACATCACCAATATAGATGCTAAATCGTCTTTGCGGGATCAGGTCAAAAATCAGTGTTGCATTGTCCTTGATATCCCATGGCTGGAAGGTTGCAATCGCGCGGGATTTAGAAGGTGTGGCCTTGATTTTCATCCAACCATCTACGCCCTGTTCGGACACCGGGCATTGCACAGTCACACCATTTAATCGACTCGACGGAACTTTCCACTGCTTAGCATCCATGGTTTGAGTCACGTTCTTTTGAGCAGGTTTCGCTGCTGTGTCCACTGGTTGATCAACCACCTCAACGCGCCAGACATCACAACCATGGGCCCCAACTTTACCTTGTATGGAGCGCGGGTTTTCAGCAATCCTGTTAGAGAGCAATTCACGGGCAATGATATTCTTACCCGAAAATAGCTCAGTCAAATCCAATGTGTAGGTATCATCTATCTCCCGGAGATTACTAACAACAACCATCGCTTTGTCATCACGAAGATGTGTTGAGCTAAGCGCGTATTTTGCCTGACAGCTGACCAAAGAATTTGTCTTGTAGAACGGGATAAACTTCGTATCGGTAGCGGGGAAATCGCCATAGAAAAAGTCCAGCGGGAAGGAACTGCCCTCTGCATTGTTATGCCCAGCCATCTCGGTGTTAAAGAGCAGACCATAGGCCGCAATCGTTTCAAGTGACTGATAGTTTCGCCAACGTTTTGGCCAGAAGTAGGACCGCCACCCCCAAGCTTCACCGGTGTATCCAATAGCATACATCGGCAGCGTCGGGTAGAAACCTCGGTTGTAACGTTGAAGCTGCTCCCCTTCCATGTACCCATCGGTGAATGAAAGGATATTGATATCAATCCCTCCACCGGTGTGTGCGACCACGGAGTAAGGCTCACCGGTATCCGTTAACATACCACATAGCCGCTTGATGAAATTACGTTGAGCCACAATGCGTGACGGCGTGCTTTGCTCCCAGTTGATCGCCAGGTCACGCCCCCCACCATAACGCAGCGCCGGGTTGGAATCCCCCCATGCGGGCATCAAACCATCACTAACGAAACCGCGAACACCAGCTTCATTGATGAGCTTCTGCCAACCCCAGAGTTGCAGATCACCTTCGGGTCCACGCTTGTTGGTGGCATAGCAATTGACGCGTCGGTCATTGTAGTATCGCCAACGGGGTTGCAGTTCCAGATCGCTACGGAACTCTTTAAAATAAGGCGCATCCTCACGCAAGCCCTGGCAGGTGTAGAGTAGACCAATCTTGTTTTCTGCTTTGAGTTCGCTGGTCCATTTTTTAATTTCAGGTATCTGTTCGACATCAGGATAGCCATGCCATTGCGCCCAACGTTCCCATTTCCATTTCACCCACGTCCTGGTGCGACGTTGGGGCATGGGCTTGGTGGGTGTAGGCTGAAGGAAGAATCGGAAGATGGTGCCAGCCTTGATTTGTTTGGGACCATCAACAAAATTGAGTACGAGATAATTGTTATCTGCTTCTTCGAGAACTTCAATCTGATGACGGACATTCCTGGAAAAAAAGACCGGCATATCAGAGTTAAAAGCAAGCCCCTTGTCATATGTGCCGACCCAGATACCTTTACCTTGGTTGCGATAGCCCGTGCCATGCAGTTGCCCGATGCGTTGAACCAATGGGCCGTGCTTGATGAACGTAGCCTGTCCGCGCGTCAGAGGAATCTTTAGTTGCAAGCGATCGACTTGGGCAACATCAACATCACGCAAACGGAACTTCACCTCCATAAAGCCGTCGGGCTCCATTCGCGTGTGAAAGTCCACCTTGGCATCACTTGCATTGAGTGTTGCTTTGACGGATGCGCAAACTTGATCCATTTTCGTGGCGAGTGATGTTGCTGCTAAAGCCTGCGTTTTGCCTGCAACGGAAAGGTTCAATTCCGGCTGCCCTGCGATTAACTCACCGCGCCCGTCTGCAAAGCTGATGGATTGGGGTAATGCCATTTTGCCGAAGCGAACGGTTTTATCAACGAGTTTGACGTCGTTGCCTTGGATTTGTGGCGTGGTCCAGGGCTTGGGGAATTTCTTGCTGACATAGTCGATACCTGCCTGGGTGCCGAACCATTGCGGAGCCGTGACGGCTTTGCATTGCTGCGTTGTCTTGGCAACCGTCTTGCCATCAGCATCAATCACACTGAACGTCGCGGTACGAGCCGGTTGGCTGCCTGCTTCAAAATCACTGTAAACAAAGGCCTTTTGGTGGTCTGAATGAATTTTCTGTGCATCGTGGTCCAACACTTGGGCCTGTCCCAATACCTGCCGAACGGTGGGCAAACCTGTCACTTCAAGGACGCCCGTCAAAGGCTTGGGATAGCCTGAATAATCCGCCTTGCCCACAATCGTCCCGTTAAGTGGACTGTACTGGATACTCACTTTGCATGAGGGTTCAGCCGGTGACGTGCTTGTTATCGCTTGAAGTCGCATCACTTCTCGTGTCACCTGATTGGTTTTGGATTTCTCTGCATCAAGAAACACCAATCGTCCCAGGGGCATCGCACGATAGCCACCAAAACCAGGCATAAACCAGGCGGTTGTTCCCGGAGGACGGAAACGAAATACGTTGGCATAAGCAACCTTGCCCTGCATTTGGGACAAACCGCAACTCGCCAGTGGGATGCACATTTCAACCGCCCACTGCTTGGACTTATTCTGCGAGGTTACTGCATCAAACAAAGCCTTTTGCACAGGAGTTTCGTTGAAAGTGCGTTGCTTTGAGCCAACCGCGTTGACGGTGTAGGTGTAGTACCAATCGGCCTTGGCTTTGGATCCCCCCATCGCCCCGTCGTAACCACCGACATCAATTTTTTCCTGCACTGCAACCAATGGGTCGCGCATGCCCAGGACAAACATCACTGAGTCGTCATTGTCAAATAGCAGATCATCCCATTGTCGTTTGTAGGCTTCAGGGAAATTGCCATCGGGCTCCTGGCAAACGACAGCAATGTAGATGTTCTTTTCGTCGTATTTCATGTATGCCGTGGTTGGTTGATCAAAACCGTCACGCCGTTTGGTTTGGAAGTTGGTGATGACTGCCGCTTCATCCCATTCACCGGATGTCATTTGCCCATCGAGTGTCACCGGACTTTGGGCCAACGGGATATGACACACTGGCGGTTTGGTCGCTGCATGACAAAAACTGGTCACAGCGACAATGACAACGATCAAACTCATTGAGAGTACATTTCGCAATTGATACATGATTAAAACCTGATTTAAAGTACAAACGAGAGATCAATGTACAGTTGACTGGTAAACCAATCACTGTTGAATCTGGTGGATTTTCAAAGCAGTAAAAGTTCTGGTTAATGCTTCAATAAGTAGTGGGATCAAAATTCTCACGCGTCATGGAAGAGATGCTATCTTCACCCACTGCCCCGGCATGGCCATCTACAAACAACATATGAGAAACGTTATGCTGACTGAGCCAACGATCATCCATATCGTGATAATTGTTACGATCACGCACATAATCATAATGAACACTGCGATTGGTCAGATAGTGCATATGATCCATCATCAAAACCATCTCTGAAGCCTGAAGCACGTCATCAGTCCGAAACGGTACCTGTTCCTTCTGAGGCGAAAGAAATCCAAGACGTTCGCCGCTGAGCATCGCGTTATACCCGTAGTTCAAAGGTAAACGCTTGCCGGTCGGTTTCACACCTGGGCAAAAGTACACAGATAGATTCTTGTTCATGTACTTGAAGATACGATCCTGCCAACTAATCACACCAGTGCCAGTATTCACACCCGTAAAGCTGCCACAGGGCCATTTCGCGGCTTCGGTTCCATTTAAGCCAAACTCGGCAATCATTGGTGCATCGTAATACCGATTCTTGCTGGCCAAATCCTTATTGCGTTCAGAGCAGGTGAAATACTGCTTGTTATCAACAGTATAAACTTGAAGCCCCACACCCAATTGGCGCATCTGTGTCAGACATTTCATGGCATATGCCGCTTCACGTGCCTTACCCAACGCTGGTAGTAAAATTGAAATCAGCAATGAAATGATCGAAATCACAACCAATAATTCAATCAAGGTAAATGCTCTAGTTCTAGACATCACGT
>JBICHS010000084.1:0-6285 GCA_043101135.1 Phycisphaeraceae bacterium JB051 | reverse complement strand
GAATATGCAGATGTCTTGGGTATCAACTTTGACTTCAATGCCAAGCCGGTTGTTGCCAAACCTCAAACGCCACGTCAAACCGTTCACGTCAAAGCTGTTTCACCGGATCGTGATCATTGTGTAATCACATTTCCACGTGTTACCGGCTACCGTATCGAACCTCCTCAAGAACGATTGACAGCCAAGTTTGATAAAGACACTTCAACGTTGGTGCTCAAGCCGGATATGACCGGTGCAACTGAAACCCAGAACTCCGGCATTATTGGTGAAGAAGTCGAGCTTAACCTGATCCATACCGGTGATGTTCGTCCGTCTCAAGTTGTTTATGAACTGACTGCTCATCTCATGGAGAAATGGGAGCCAGGTCAATCGCCAAAGCTCCATTTGTTTGGTCAGTTCAAGCGAATAGCCAAACAATGGATCGATGGTTATCTCAAGTGTGTTGGGGGCACATTCCCCGCGCAACTCAAATACAAAATGCTTGCTGATATGGCCTGTGAACGCATCATCGCTGCCATCACGATGAGTCACCTTAAAACTTCACCAGTCAAGGTGGTACTTGATCCTTACAACCCAATTGGTTCAACGGATCAGGTTAACTTTACCACTTCGAAGCTTGATCGCTGGGATTCATTCAAAGGCAACCGTTGCCATATCAATTGGGTCATCACTGACTCTAATTGGGAAGCTGAGTTCTGCCGTGTTGCTGAAAAGCATCCCAAAACAATCGCCTACGTCAAGAATCACAATCTTGGTTTTGAAGTTCCCTATCAACTCGGTGGCGAATCACATGTCTATATCCCTGACTTCATCGTCCTGGTTGATGATGGGCATGGTAAAGATGATCCACTGCATCTGGTGGTCGAAATCAAAGGCTATCGTGGTGAAGATGCCAAGCAGAAAAAAGCCACTATGGACACCTACTGGATTCCCGGCGTCAATCACATGGGAACCCATGGCCGCTGGGCATTTGTTGAGTTCTGTGATGTCTATGAGATGCAATTAGACTTTGAGAAGAAGATCGAATCACTTTTTGACAAAATGATCGAAGGCTTGTCCTTCCCCGATTGTAAATAAGACAGGAATGCCTAACCATGGCCAAGAAGAAGTCCACCCGCAAGAAAACTTCCCGTAAAGCTGCTCCTAAAGAGGTCGATGCTCTAAGGCATGATGAAGCTTCACGCAAAAACATTCCGACTGCTGAATATCAGTCTGTCATGACCAAAGAGCAGCAGACCCCAATCGAAGTTGCTTACGAACGTCGAAACAAAGACCTTGATCCCCAACTGGTTTGGCGGGGTAAGGATGAACAGGACTGGTCCAATCTTGTGGTCCCAGCACCACCGCTGTTTATCCAGGAAAAGGTTCATCCCAAGGTACTCATTGATGACCTGATGTCTCGCACCGCCAAACAGCAGGAAGCTGAGGAAGCAGCCAGCACACTCTTTGCTGACCAGTTTGCCGACTTTAATGGCTTACCCGATAACGATGCCAAGACCGAGTTCTATCAGCACGATGCCCACTGGACCAACCGCATGATCCTCGGTGACTCCTTGCAGGTCATGGCATCACTGGCTGAACGTGAGGGGCTGCGCGGCAAGGTGCAGTGCATCTATCTCGACCCACCCTATGGCATCAAGTTCAACTCCAACTTCCAATGGTCCACCACGGATCGTGATGTTAAGGATGGTAAAGCTGACCACATCACACGTGAACCTGAAATGGTCAAAGCATTTCGCGATACTTGGCGAGATGGAATCCATTCATACTTGACCTATCTCCGCGACCGTCTCACAGTCGCCCGCGACCTACTACACGACACGGGATCCATATTCGTCCAGATTGGCGACGAAAACGTCCACCGAGTGCGGACAGTGTTGGATGAGGTGTTTGGAGACGAAAATTTTATTTCAGAGATAAGTTTCGTTAAGACAACCAGTTCCACATCCGACAAACTTGGAAGTATTTCTGACTATGTTCTGTGGTACGGGAAACACCGAGAATTGACAAAGTTTCGCAGAATGTATAACGAAAAAGTTTTGGGTGGTGAAGGTACAACCCAGTATGTCTATGCTGAGCGTGGGCCAGGAGACGCTGGGCGACTCACTCAAGGCGAAAGAGACAACTACAAAGCTCTTCCAGATGAATGGAAGGTATTCGCAGTCGATAATTGCTCATCTTCTCGACCTGCAAGTGCCAACGAGGCGCAATTCATCGATGCTCTGGGCCAGCGATTCAACCGTCGCAAGGGATCGTTCAAAACCCACGCCGAAGGATTCCGTCGATTGGAGGCCGCATCACGGCTTTATCCAATCGGAAAGAGCCTGATGTACAAACGATTCTTCCATGACTTCCGAATCATAGAAAAAAATAGTATTTGGCTCGATACCCTCATGACGGGATTTTCGGAACCGAAGACATATGTCGTTCAAACAAGCCAGAAGGTAGTCCAGCGTTGCATCCTCATGGCCACCGACCCCGGAGACCTTGTGCTTGATCCCACGTGTGGGTCAGGTACTACGGCTTATGTCGCTGAACAATGGGGGCGACGTTGGATTACCATTGATACTTCACGTGTGGCATTGGCACTCGCCCGAGCGAGGATCATGGGGGCACGGTATCCCTACTACTTGTTGGCAGATTCACATGATGGCCAGGAAAAGGAAGCGGCTGTCACACACACTGCGGTGTCCACTGCTCCGACGCATGGAAACATTCGTCACGGATTTGTCTATGAACGTGTGCCTCATATCACACTCAAATCCATTGCCAACAACGCTGAGATCGATGTGATCTGGGAGAAGTTTCAGGAAGAACTTGAACCGTTACGTGAGAAGCTCAATAAACTGCTCAAGACCAAATGGGAGGAATGGGAGATTCCCCGTGAGGCCGATGATGCCTGGTCGGATGATGCCCAAACGGTTCATGAGCAATGGTGGGACAAACGCATCGCTCGTCAAAAAGAGATTGATGCGTCCATCGCTGCCAAGGCTGACTTTGAATACCTGTATGACAAGCCTTATGAGGACAAGAAAAAGGTTCGCGTGGCTGGCCCGTTTACCGTGGAAAGTTTGAGCCCGCATCGGACGTTGATTGTTGATCACGATGATGAACTGATCGACCCGCAGGAACTCAACAAGAAGCAGGCAGGCAAGAACGATGCAAGCAAGGAAGCTGACTTTGCTCAGATGATCCTTGACAACCTCAAGACCTCCGGCGTACAGCAGGCTCATAAGCAGGACAAAATCAACTTCACATCATTAGAACCCTGGCCCGGACATTACATCTGCGCTGAGGGGCAGTACGTGATGGGTGAGGATGAAGATGCCGATGGTCCCACCGTGCGTGCAGGGATATTCATCGGTGCCGAATTCGGCACAGTCAGTGAAGCTGATCTCAAGGCAGCAGCAAGAGAGTGTGGTGATGCAGGCTTTGATGTGCTCATCGCCTGTGCATTCAGCTACGAAGCCCGTTGCGCCGAGTTCACCAAACTCGGCCGCGTCCAGGTGCTCAAGGCTCGCATGAATGCGGACCTGCACATGGCAGAAGATTTGAAGAACACCGGCAAAGGCAACCTGTTTGTGATCTTCGGTGAACCTGACATCGAAATCCAACAAGCCAAGGATGATCATATCCAGGTGAAGATTCTGGGCGTTGATGTGTTCCATCCCAGCACCGGCGAAGTCCGTAGCGATGGTGCAGACGGAATTGCTTGTTGGTTTATCGATACCGACTACAACGAGGAAAGCTTCTTTGTCCGCCATGCCTATTTCCTGGGTGCCAGCGATCCATACAAAAGTTTGAAAACTACACTCAAGGCAGAGATCAACGAAGAAGCATGGGAAACACTTAACAGTGACACTTCCCGACCGTTCGCCAAACCCAACAGTGGAAGAATTGCCGTGAAGGTGATTAACCATTTAGGCGATGAGGTGATGAAGGTCTTTCACGTGGAGTGATCAATGGAAAAGTTTCCACCAAAGGTGATTGAACAGCTCAAATACTATGTGTATCTGTACATTGATCCACGAACAGATAAGCCGTTCTACATCGGTAAAGGAAATCGTAATCGTGTTTTTGACCACTTGAATGACAAAAAGGACAGCCAGAAAACCAAGATAATGGCTGAATTAAGGAAAGCTCAACTCCAACCCCGAATCGAGATTCTCAAATATGGATTGACCAGTAAAGAAGCGCACTTGGTTGAAGCCACGGCGATTGATCTCATTGATATCAAGAACCTGTCTAACAAATCCCGAGGACATGGATCACGAACGTGTGCCAGAGCAAGCGTTGAGGATATTTACCTTACGCTGAATGCCGATCCCATTGACGTAAAGCACGACTTGATGCTTATCAATATCAACAAGGCTTTTCGATATGGCATGTCTCATATTGAGCTGTACGATGCTACACGCTGTGCATGGGCAGTCGGTGTCAGACGTGAAACTGTTGAATATGCATTATGCGTTTATCAGGGAGTGGTACGTGAAGTTTATAAAGTTTCAGCATGGGTGCCGGCTGGTCATAGCATGAGAAGTTTTGACGCTGAAGGTCGACCACCAATTCCTGATGAACGTTGGGAATTTGTCGGTGTTGTAGCAGAGGAAAGCATTTGCAAGTTATATCGCAACAAATCAGTCAAGGATTATTACGCGCAGGGGGCACAGAATCCTATTCGGTATGCCACACCTGAAACAGCCAAGTGAAACACATATGAGCATTGATTTTCTGATCACCAATACGTTTGTGGACAGCATGCAGAAGCTGACCAATGATGAACAAAAAGCTGTCAAGATCACAGTCTTTGATCTACAACAGGACATCAATCATCCCGGTCTTCGTTGGCATAAGATCGACAAGGTACGTGATCCGAATTTCTCATCCGTCAGTGTAAACATGGATATACGATTGATCGTGTACCGGTCGGACAAGCATTTGCTGATCTGCTATGTGGACCATCATGACAAGGCGTATCGCTGGGCAACCAATCGGAAAATTCAGGCGCATCCCAAAACTGGAGCGGCTCAAATCGTTGAAGTCCGTGAGACGGTTAAAGAAATTGTCGTACCGATTTATGTAGATAAGCCTGTTGCAACAACGAAAGCAAACAGCAGTCCGAAGCCTTTATTGGCTGATGTTTCGACAGATGTACTGTTGAGTTATGGTGTGCCTGAAGAATGGATCGATGATGTTCGAAAGGCAACTGAAGATTCGATTCTGATGTTGGTGGAATATCTTCCACAGGAAGCAGCTGATGCGTTGTTGGAACTGGCAACAGGTGGTAAACCTCAGCCCGTAATCAAGCCTGTTGTTGATGCTGAAGTAACAGATCCTTTCCTTCATCCAGATGCGCAAAGGCGTTTCCGTGTCCTGGCTAATGTAGAAGAATTGGAACGTGCGCTTGAGTACCCATGGGAAAAGTGGACAGTCTTCCTGCATCCTTCACAACGTGAGATTGTCGAAAAACAATTCAATGGTCCTGCTCGCGTATCAGGCTCAGCTGGAACGGGTAAAACCATTGTGGCATTGCATCGTGCGGTTTACCTTGCAAGACAGCATAAACATGCGCGTCTTCTGGTAACAACATTTTCGGATACTCTTGCTCGTGCTTTACAAACTAAGCTCAGAAGATTGGTTGGCAATGAACCACTAATCCATGAACGCATTGAAGTGCAATCTATTCATGCCGTAGGCCGGCAGTTGTATCAGGCTAAGTTCGGTAAGCCCAAGATTGTTGACGATTTGAAACTCCAATCGTTACTTCAAGATCACTCTTCAAAAGCGCCAGAACATCGTTTTGCTGATGCCTTTATCTGGGCAGAGTGGCAGCAGGTCGTTGATGCTTGGCAACTTGGGACATGGAAAGACTACCAGGAAGTACAACGCCTGGGACGTAAGACAAGATTGAGTGAGAACCAGCGTGAATTGCTATGGGGGATTTTTGAGCAGGTCTTGGCGTATTTGGACCACAAACAATTGTGTACTCAAGCGTCACTAATGGCAAAAGTCGCAGAGCATGTGCACGAAAGAAAGAACGGGCCTTATGATTTTGTTGTCGTTGATGAAGCACAAGATGTTGGCGTTGCTGAATTACGTTTACTTGCAGCAATGGGGGGGGGAGTTGATACACGCAATGATGCCTTGTTCTTTGCAGGAGACTTGGGGCAGCGTATTTTCCAACCACCTTTCTCCTGGAAAAGTTTAGGGCTCGATATCCGTGGCCGTTCGCGTACATTGAAGATCAACTATAGGACATCTCATCAAATCCGTAAGCAGGCTGAC
>JBICHS010000083.1:0-8600 GCA_043101135.1 Phycisphaeraceae bacterium JB051 | reverse complement strand
CAGGCACCCGCTAATTCAAACGCCTCCGCCCCCGGAAGCCCAGCAAGCCCCGCAAATCCCGGGACTTTAAATGGTGATGGTGGGGATGCGCCCATTCCCGGGGGCGATCCCAAGGCAAAGTACTTTGCCACCGATCATCTCAAGGATGACCTGCGCGGTCGCTCGGTCCGTAGTGGCCTGATCACGGTCATCGCCTCATCAAGCAGCTTCGTCATCAGCATGGTGTCTACGGCTGTCCTTGCACGTTTGCTAAGCCCTGAAGATTTCGGGCTCATCGGCATGGTCAGCGTCATCGTCGGATTCATCGTCCTCTTCAAAGACATGGGCCTGTCGATGGCAACCGTCCAGCAAGAGAAAGTCACCCACGAACAAGTCTCAACGCTGTTTTGGATCAATGTGCTCATCAGCTCGGTCATCGCGGTTCTCGCTGCGGTGATCTCCCCAGCGATCGCGTGGTTCTATGACGAACCGAGATTGCTATGGATCGGTCTGATCAGTGCACCGGGGCAAATCATCTCCGGCTTGATCATTCAGCATCAAGCGCTGCTCCGACGCCAGATGCGCTTCGGCACGCTCAGTGCCATTAATATCACCAGTCAGGTGGGTTCCATTGCCGTTGCCATTACACTTGCCTGGCAGGGGTGGGGCTACTGGGCATTGGTCGCACAGGCATTGTCATTGGGGTTAATCAACATGTCACTGGTCTGGATCGTCACCGGCTGGGTTCCCGGGAAGATGGTCCGCGGTAGTGGCGTTCGCCCCATGCTCAAGTTTGGTGGCTTTCTTACCGGCTTTAATCTCACCAATCACTTTGCCCGCAATCTGGATAATATCCTCATTGGCAAGTTTGCCGGCTCTTTGGAGTTGGGTTTGTATCAGAAGGCTTACACGCTGCTGATGCTGCCGATCAATCAAATCAATACGCCGATCACCTCGGTGGCCATTCCCGCGTTGTCTCGTTTGCAGAAAGACCCTGAAGCTTATCGACGGTACTACCAGCGTGCCATTGGCTTGTTGGTGATCGTGGGGATGCCGGTGATCGCCTTTGCCGCCGCCGCCGCCAAACCGATTATTCTGATCCTGCTTGGTGAGAAGTGGCTTGATGCGGTGGCGATCTTCCTGGCGTTGTCGCCTGCTGCATTCATCGGCACATTCAACGTTGCCACCGGTTGGGTTTATACCTCCATGGGAACCTCTCACCGTCTGTTCCGTTACGGCATTGTCGGTGCGTTTATCACCTGTCTGGGTTTTGCCATTGGCGTGAATTGGGGGCCGATCGGTGTTGCTTGGTCACTGTCGATCAACTTTATTCTGGTCCGATACTTTGCCGTTGCCTACTGTTTTGCAGGCACGCCGCTGAAGCCTCGTCACCTTGGTGTGGTGTTATGGCGTCCTGCGTTGGCTGCGGTGACAACCGGTATCACCACGTGGTACGTCTGGGATCGCTGGATGGGGCAATGGAATCTCTTTGCCGCCTTTTTTGCCATGGCCGGTCTTTTTGCCATCACATATCTTTTGTGTTGGTTGATCCTGCCCGGTGGTCGGCAACATTTGATCGATACCGTTAAACTACTCAAGGAAATCAAGAGCAAGCGTAAATAAATATGGCCAACCTTCTGAGCAATCTCCCGCAACGCCTGATGAGAAAATCCAAGGCGATCTTCGCATTGATGATCCATCGTGCCCGTCAATTGGTGCATAACAAACGTGCCCGGTATCACGGCGTGATCAATGAAGGTGTCGTCAGTTACCAGGCCGTCACCTCACCGTTGACCCAGATCAACCTGCATGGTCGGCAAATCATCAACTCCATGGACTTTTTGCCTGACAAGCATTCACTTTCCGGGACGGATTTCATGCAGGGGCCACATGTCGATTTTGCAAAGCAATATGTGCAACGCGGCGACGATCCTTCGTGGGACTACACACAGACGACGTACTATCAATTGGCGATCAACGGACGTTTGCCGTTTCCAGTCATGGGGGAATGTCAGGCACGCATGCGCTGTCAGCAGTTTGTCTGGATGATCGAGCAGCTCCGCCGACATGGTTATCAACCCAAGACCTTTGGCGCGATCGTGGTTGTGCCCACAACCGATGGCAATTGGATGGTCATCAACGGCAAGCACCGCATGGCAGCCCTGATCGCATTGGGGCATACCAATATCGACGTGTTCGTCGGTTTTGACAATGAAACCCGCGCCCTGTTTAAGCGATTGGCTGACAGTGTCTGGCCACGTTCCACCTATTCCCGAAGCTTTGAAGCCATGGAATCACTGGGCAAGCCCAACCGTGAAAAAGCCGGTGAAATTCAGGAACTCATTCAGCAGATCAAACAAGCCAAGCTTGAAACATGGGCCAACATTTATCATCCACTGCCGTTTTATGAATTTGGTAATCTCACCACGCAGGTCTCACCGGACACCAGCTATAAGCGGCTGCAGATGATTCTTGAAGCTGCTGACGGTGATGTGGTAGATAAGCGTGTTCTGGATCTTGGCTGTAATCTCGGGTTTTATTCATTCAGTCTCGCCAACCGTGGTGCAAAAGTCACCGGCGTGGAGATGCGCAACGACTACCACGATATCTCCAAACGCATCGTCGAACTTTATGACTTGAACGTTCGCTTCCGCAATGAATTGTTGACGCCAGAGTTGGTCAATGAAGTCGGGGACGTGGATATCACGCTCTGTTTCTCCATGATCCAATGGGTGATCAATCAACAGGGCATGGACTACGGCAAAGCGGTTCTCAAGACCATCAGCGAGCGTTCCAGGATGCTGCTTTTTGATGTCTCGGTGAATATTGGTTCAGCCTGCCTGATTTGCCCCGGTGGTCAGGAATTGGTCTATGTTCACGATTTACTGACCGAGGCAACGACCTACAACGACATCCAATGCATCGGACAGGTTCATCCCTATGGCGTTGATACACGCTATGTTTTTGCCTGTAAACACGCCTGATTTTTCAATTCTGATTACTGATTCAACAGCCTGATTGTTGTGGTGAGGTCCGATAGTTGCCACAACTTTTTTTCGTTGACCACTCACATCCACAATCAATGTGGCCGATACAACGGTACAATCGTTACAGTTGATACTTTCATTGCAGGCCTTAAATCAGTACTATTTTGACCATGAAGCTATCTGTCGTCATACCGGTTTACAACGAATGCAAGACCATTCACCTGATTCTCCAGCAAGTCCAGAATGTGGAATATGACAAGGAGATCATCATGGTCGACGACTGTTCGACCGACGGGACGCGCGATCGTCTCAATGAGCTTGCTGCTGAAGCAGACAATATCCGTGTGCTTTTCCACGAAGTAAACAAGGGCAAAGGCGCAGCTTTGCGTACCGGCTTTCAGGCTGCTGAAGGTGACGTGGTGATTATTCAGGATGCTGACCTGGAGTATGATCCGGCTGAGTATCCCAAGTTGCTCAAACCCATCGAAGACGGCAAGGCGGATGTGGTCTTTGGATCACGCTTTGCAGGTGGTGAATCGCACCGCGTTCTGTACTTCTGGCATTCACTGGGCAATACCTTCCTGACGATTCTCTCGAACATGTTCACGGATTTGAACCTCACCGACATGGAAACCTGTTACAAGGTCTTTAAGCGTGAGATCATTCAGAGCATCGACATCAAGGAAAACCGATTTGGTTTTGAGCCGGAGATTACCGCCAAGGTGGCACGCAAGCGATGTCGCATCTATGAAGTGGGTATCAGCTACAACGGTCGAACCTACGAAGAAGGCAAGAAGATCGGTTGGCGGGACGGTGTCCGTGCGATCTGGTGTATTCTCAAGTACAACCTGTTCTCCAAGTGATCCGATTCAGGATGACAGATTTAGCCAACATTCTCAATTGATTGCGGTATCATGATCCAGATACGGAGTATGCATGGATCCAGTACCCCAGACATATGACAAACAAAATTCGGCTCTGCACCATTGGGTCTGGTTGATCCTGTTGCTGGTGGTTGCTGCGATCTATGTCAGCAGCATGCAGGGTGGGTTTTATCTCGATGACCTGGCTGTGATTCAACAAAACCAGGCCATCCGAGATTTGGGGCAATCGCTGTCTCGTTCACTGCTCACTGCCCGTGGTCCGGTGAAGCTGAGCTTTGCGATCAACTACGCAATCGGTGAGCTCGATCCATCAGGCTATCGTTTGGGGAATGTGCTGATTCACTGGATCAATGCAGTCTTGCTGTACCTGCTGTTGGTGCGTGTACTCACTTGCCAACAGGTGGGCTATACGCCAAATCGAGCCGTTGGCTTGGCGATGTGTGCAAGCCTTGTTTGGGTGTTGCATCCACTGGCTTCTCAACCGGTGTTGTATGTGAGTCAGCGTTCCGAGTTGATGATGGCGAGTTTTTTTATTGCCACGCTGTATGCGTTTGTCCGCAGTGTGCAATCGCAAATGCATCGCCGGGTTTGGCAGGTGTTGGCAGTTGTCTGTTGTGCGTTGGCCATTCTCTGCAAGCTCGTTGCGTTTAGCTTGCCGATCGTTGTGCTGTTGTTGGATCGCCTGTTGTTGTCTGATCGTTGGAAAACGGTTTGGCAGCAGCGCAGATGGGTGCATGCATCCCTGTTTGCCTGTTGGGCACTGCTCTGGGCGATTGGTTTTTTCAGTCTCTTTGAAACACAGTCCAATACGTCATCAGCCGGTGGTGCCCTGGTTGGCATTATTTCCCCTTTTGAATATCTCACCGTTCAGAGCGGCGTCATTCTGCATTATCTGAAACTCTGTCTTTGGCCGAGCGTTCTGGTGTTTGATTATGGATGGCCTCCCCCGACTTCATTTTCACAGTATGCCTGGGCCTTTTCTGTGGTGGCAGTGTTGTTCTGTTTGACGGTGTTGCTGTTGGTTCGATCGACACGCTGGTCGATTTTGCCGATGTCGTTTTTCCTGATCCTCGCGCCGACATCGAGCTTGATGCCCATTGCGGACCTGGCGGTGGAACACCGGATGTACCTGCCTTTGGTTTGTGTTTGCGTTGGTGTGACTTTGCTTTTGGGACATGTGCTTGGCAGGCAATTCCGATTGGCTGTGATCCTGCTGCTGGCAGTGTCCGTGGTGCTTGGGTTGCGGACCATGGTGCGTGTGCAGGACTATCGCAGCAGTTTGACGCTGTGGCGATCGGTGTTGAATGTGATCCCCAACGCGCCGCGTGCACGTTTGCAATATGCCCAGGCATTGGTTGAAGCACGTCGGATTGATCAGGCCGTTGAGCAGTTTCACATTGGCATCAAACATCATTCGCAGGACTCGCGTTTCTATCACAACCTTGGCGAGCTATACCTGCAGATCGGCCTGTTGGATCGAGCACGACCGTTACTTGAAAAAGCACTGAGCATGCAGGATAACGACCCGGTTTACTGGTTTAATCTTGCCAAACTCGATCGGCTTGAGGGGCGTACGGATCAAGCCCTGCGTGGTTTTGAAAAGACGTTAACACTTGATCCGAACCACGTGGGGGCGTTGTCGGATCTGGCTGATATTCTTGCTGCAACCGGGCGTTGGGATGAGGCGTTAGCGCGTCTGGATCAAGCGCAGTCGTTGGCAGGTGATCAACCGGTACTGCAGATCAACCGTGCGAATATTCTGCTTCGAGCAGGACGCGCTGAACCGGCATTGGCAGCTGCCCAGCAGGCTGTGGCAATGTTGGTGGATCATCCGGCTACCTTGAATGTGCTTGCTTCGGCGTATGCTGCCAACGGTATGTGGGCAGATGCACGTGATGTCTTTTCAACGCTGTTAACACAGTCCCCCAACAACCCCGGCATTTGTCAGCGCCTTGCATGGTTACTTGCAACATGCCCTGATCCAGCTGTCCGAAATGGGCAACAGGCGGTGGACCTTGCGAATCAATTTGTGAAGCTGACAAGTGAGGATAACCCCGTTGCATGGGATACGCTTGCTGCAGCTTTGGCCCAGTGTGGGCAGTACGATCAGGCGGTCAAAGCCATGGATCAAGGCATCGCCAAACTCAAAGAGGCAGGGCATGAACAATTGCTGGAAACTTATCAGCAACGTCGCAGCCTGTATGAGCAGGGCAAAGCGTATGAGCTTGCCCCGTCTCAATGAATCCTGTGAGAAGATGTTCAATGAACCAATCCGCTGACATGTCCCAGGAACAAGCCTTACCCGCTGCTGCGCGGTGGGGTTGGTTGATCCTGCTTGGGGTGATGGTGTTGGTATACAGCGGCGCATTGCGAGCGGGATTTTTCCTTGATGACACCGAAATGATTTTGTTCAATCCAGCGATCACGGATTTGGCTGCTGCTTTCAAGTCCGCATTCACGGTCGATCGCGGTTTGGTGAAGCTGAGTTTTGCGTTGAATTACGCCATTGGTGGGACCGAGCCATGGGGGTATCATCTTGTCAATCTCCTGGTGCATTATCTCAACGGCTTACTGCTTTGGGGCTTGCTTTACACCACGTTACAGCTGCCGCGTGTCGGTATGCCCAAAGTTCGTGCTGCCAGATTGGCTTTGGCCGGGGCAGCGGTCTGGTTGGTGCATCCGCTGGGTTCGCAGGCTGTGATCTATACGGTTCAGCGTGCGGAGTTGATGGCAACGACCATGATCTTGTTCTGCGCCTTTTCACTGCTGCAAAGCCAGGTCAATCCCTCGCGCCGTCGACTTTGGCAAACGCTGTGTGTGCTGGGCAGTTTTGTAGGCATGCAGTGCAAGCTCATTGCGATCGTGATCCCGTTGTTGCTTTTGGTTTTTGACTGGTTACTGCTTGGAGCACATCGCAGGGAGTTTTGCCACAAACGCCGCTGGCTTTATGTCGGCGTGTTTGCTTCATGGTGCATGCTCTTTGTTGTCGGTGCCTTGGGCATACTGGAATCTGATGCACAGGTGAGTAGTGCAGGCACGGGTTTAATGCAGGCGATCCCGCCGTTGTTGTATCTGGCGGTGCAAAGTCAGGTGTTGTTTTATTACCTTGCTGTGTCAGTTTGGCCCCAGACGCTGGTATTTGATCATGCCTGGCCGTTACCCATTCACTGGACGGCCTGTTGGCCGACATTGCTTGGGATGACGGTGTTATTTGCATTGACAGTATGGCTGGTGATCAAGCGGGTGCGTTGGGCGATGTTACCGAGTTTGTTTTTTCTGGTCCTTGCTCCGACATCGAGTTTCATGCCGGTGATCGATCTGGCGGTGGAGCATCGAATGTACCTGGCGTTGGCAAGTGTCTGCATCGCTGTTGTGCTGCTGCTTGGAAGTTTAATGCGTGAGAAGACAACGTTGCTGACGACCGTGTTGGTGATGCTGATTACAGCTTTGAGTATGCGGACGTGGGTGCGTGTGGGGGATTATCAGCAGCCGCAGCTGCTATGGGGCAAGGTGCTGACTGTTTATCCCGACTCCAAACGCGCTTATGCCCAGGTTCGCTATGCCAAGCTCATCAAGCAGGGACTTGGTCAGCAGATTCAACAACTCCAGCAAGCCGTTGCTCAAGATCCCAATGACCATCACGCGCTGTACGCTTTGGGTGAGATCTTTTTTCAGATGTCCAACTACAAACTTGCGCGGCCGATGCTTGAACAAGCGTGGGAACGCAAGCCCGATGAGCCTGCATATCTTCAGGCGTTGGCAAGGATGCTTCGTATTGATGGTGATCTGGATCGTGCGCGAGAACTGTATGAAAAGCTTGTTGCCATCCAACCTGATGACGTCCCGACACGCTTGGCGGTTGCCGAGTTACTCGCTGGGATCAAACAATGGGATCAGGCGTTGACGCATCTGCAACATGCCCAGCGCGTCATGCCCGACAATCCTTCCATTTACGCGAATATGTCCAATGTTTTACTGCGTGCGGATCGTGCGCCGCAAGCCATTGCACCTGCCAGGCGTGCGTATGAATTAGCCGGTGAGCAGTCCGCCAATGCCGCGGGGGTGTTGGCTTCAGCTTATGCCGCCAACGGGATGTGGTCCGAGGCTGCAGCCTTGTTTGAGCAAGTTCTACAGCTAAAGCCACAGGATCCCGGGACGATTCAACGGTTGGCCTGGTTGTATGCGACATGCCCTGATCCTGCTGTGGTCGATGGTGAGAAAGCCGTCACATACGCGCGTCAGTTTTACGAACGCATCGGTGGCGCCAGTCCGACCACATGGGACACCCTTGCTGCTGCATGGGCTCGCGTTGGGCAATTCAATAGCGCCGTCGATGCGATGCACAAGGCCATCGAAAGGCTAAAGACGGTGGGGCGTGATGATTTGATTCCCGCCTTTGAGCAGCGTCTGCAAAGCTACCAGGATGGCAGACCTTTCACTCAAGACGTCGCACGCCGTCAGTGATGCTGTGGCTTGTCAATATTGATACCAATCCCATTCAGAACGCATGCATGATTGAGCAGCGCATGTCCTCACATCTGGTGCTCAAATATCTCAATGAACGCACGCGTTTTTACCGGGATGGGTCTGAGTCGTGTATTGATCGCCTGCCTGGAGTTTGTGTTTGAACGTGTACGAACGTGCGTGATCCACAGTCACCAAAATGATGGCAGCTACCTGACAACCCTTCACGATTTGCCACATCACACCCGTCTGGGCAAATTGAACCGACTGGGAATGACCATAAAAA
>JBICHS010000082.1:0-9951 GCA_043101135.1 Phycisphaeraceae bacterium JB051 | reverse complement strand
ACGGAACATGGAAATGAAACGCCAATCCTGCGCCTTTACCTTGATTGAACTGCTGGTGGTAATCTCCATCATCGCCCTGCTTATCAGCATTCTCTTACCCGCGTTAAGCAAGGCAAGAGAGGCTGCCTATGCGATCAAATGCATGACCAACCTCAAACAATATGGTTTGATCTATGCCAAATACACCGCGGACTTCGATGGCTACTACACTCCCATTGACTACGGGTCAGGCACCTTCCCATTTTGGTCCAAAGCCCTCTACAACATCCGTGAGATCGACGAATCCATGTTCCAATGCGCAGCCTGGGCGCAAGCGAATTTCGGCACCGCGGATCATGAAAAATTCTATCGCATCAACTACGCCCCAATTCAAGGTGTCTTCCAACGCGCAACCACCGGTGCTCTGCGTGAAGCGATGATCCTCAACCATTCCAACAAAATCCTGCTCATGGATTCAAAACGAAACAATGCTGGCGATCAGGTCGGCTGGTATCGCATCTCAAAATATGAAGATGCCTACAACAACAACTGGGGCTCGCCGGACAATCGGCATCACAATGCCATCAACACCCTCTGGTTCGACGGCCACGCCTCAGGTCTCAACGTCCCCGACTCGTTTTACTTCTCCCAGTGGGATCAGGAAAAATACAAGAACCCCTTTGTCATTTATTAAGTTCAACCATCATGAAAATGTTCAAAAACACCATCCAAGTGATCAGTTGTCTGCTGATCATCTCGACATCACTTTTCGCAGGCACGCAGAACACCTCAAATACGCCAGTCGCTGAAGCTCAAGCGCCACTGATTGTCACGCCATTACCTGCGCACCCACGATTGATGCTCACACCCCAAATCATCGAGCGTGTGTCGCATAACATCGAAACAGATCCCTGGGCCAAGCAGTTTTTCAACCGTATCAAACTCGGCTCATATGCCGTGCGTAACTTGCCTGTCATTGAACGAAAGCTCAAAGGCAAGAAGCGCTTTCGCATGCTCGCGACTTCACGCGATGCGATGCACAACATCTTCACCATGGGGTTGTCCAATACCTTCGAGCCTGATCCGCAAATACGTGAGCGCTTGATCGCAGAGATGACCAGCATTGCTCATTTCGAAGATTGGCATCCGCCGCATTTCCTGGACACTGCTGAAATGACACTGGCGATGGCGGTAGGCTACGACTGGCTCTACAACGACCTGACCGACGAGCAGCGCATGCTGTTCCGCGAGGCCATCATCAATCTCGGCCTAAAACCTGCATTGAAATTTAAAGGCGGCCTCAACACCAACAACAACTGGAATCAAGTTCGACATGCAGGTCTTGTCGCTGGCGCATTGGCTGTCTATGAGGATGCACCTGAACTTGCCGAACAAATCATTCATCAGGCCAAGGCGTATTACAAAACCGCACTGGCTGCCTATGAAGGTGGCATCTACCCAGAAGGACCAACCTACTGGGGCTACGGCACGTGCTTCTCCGTGCTCATGGCGGCCTGCCTGCAAACCGCTACTGGCGATGACTGGGGCATTAGCCAGAGTCCTGGTTTCTACGAAAGCTTTGACTTTGTTCTACAGGTTTCGGCGCCAACCAAACAGCTCTTTAACTTTGCGGACTGCGGTCTTGGGCCAATGCATCTACCCGCTCATATGTGGGCAGGCATGGTCTATAACCGCCCCGACTTTGTCACAGTCAGCCAACAAAGCTTCTGGCGTTTTCTCCAAAAAGTCGATACCACCAGTTTCCGAATCAACCCATTAACACTCATCTGGTATCAACCCATCAGTGATGGGCAAAATGCAACCCCGGCGACACTCTATGTCGGCAAAGGCAAGAAAGTCCATATCGCAACAATGCGCAGCTCATGGGATGAAAACGCCAGTTTCATCGGTATCAAAGGCGGCGACATTCGTGTCAATCACGGCCACATGGACATCGGTTCGTTCATCATCGAAGCTGACGGTGTCCGTTGGGCATCCGATCTGGGTGCTGAATACGAAATCTACGATCGTCGCGATGGCTGGGCAACCAATCAAGAAAGCAAACGTTGGTCCTACTTCCGAGTTAATAACTTCAGCCACAACACGCTGACTTTGGGCAACAACATTCAACAAGTCAAAGGCATGAACAATGTCATTGCCAGCAAACAGAATGACGCAGGAACCTTCGCGGTCATCGACATGTCCAGCGCGTATGCTGGACAGGCCAAACAAATTCATCGCGGTATTGCAGTGCTTGCTGACAAAACCATGCTGGTTCAGGATGATGTCACAGGCATTGATCCGACGATGGATTTGCGTTGGAACATGATGACCCAAACACGCATAAGTATTTCAGACGATGGTAAAACCGCCTCACTTGAACGCGGTGGGCAGACCATGGAGGCCAAAATGCTTCGCCCTGCCAATGCACGCTTCATCATCACCGATGCCAACCCGCCAACCCAGAGTGAAAATCCCAACAACGGGTATCAACGGTTAACCGTCATTCTTCCTGCACCCGTTTCCGATGGCTCCATGACGGTGCAGTTTATTCCCGGTTCGGCCAAGACAAACATGGCAGCTGCTCTTAAACCCCTTTCGGATTGGTGCGAATAAAAAAGCCTGCATTTTAAGTATCAAAGTGAACTGACCTATGAGTATTGAAGTCGTTACCATTATCGTCTACCTGCTGTTGATGCTTATCATCGGCATGGCAGTGCAACGTTTAAACAACAACGTCAGCGACTACTTCCGAAATGGATGTCGCGGACAATGGTGGCTTGTTGGGGCAAGCGCGTTTATGACCATGTTCAGTGCGTGGACATTCACTGGTGCTGCAGGTGTTGCGTTTACCGCTGGCTTTAGCGCGATGATCATCTTCGTTGCCAACGTGGTTGGTTTTACGCTTAATGGACTTTTCCTTGCACCCTGGTTCAGACAGTTGCGTGCGACGACTGCGCCGGAAGTTATTTGCAATCGATTTGGTGTGACCACACAACAGTTTTATGCATGGGCCTCACTTCCCACGGGGTTGTTGTACTCATCTTTGCACCTGTATGGTCTGTCGATTTTCAGTTCAGCAGTTTTCGGCTTGCCGATCAACGCGGTGATCATTGGCGTAGGTGTGGTGGTGTTGATCTATGCGACCACGGGCGGCAGCTGGGCCGTGATGAGCTCGGACTTTCTGCAGTTTCTGATTCTCATGCCGATGACCTTGTTGCTGGCATTTTTGAGTATCAAAGCCTGTGGCGGGTTGGGTGGATTCTTTGAGTTGATTGATCAGCAAGGGCTGACGACAGACTTTCAAGTGCTCAACGATCCATCTCGTTTTGGCGGGCAGAAATTCTCACTGCTGTGGGGCCTTGCCATCAGTTTGCAGTTGATCTTTGGTGCCAACACACTTAACTCTGCGCCCCGATACTTTGCGGTTAAAGATGGACGTGAAGCACGCAAAGCCGCGTTTCTTGCAGCAATCATGATGCTGTTGGGTTCAGCGGTCTGGTTTATCCCGCCGATGGTCGGACGGTTGCTATTTGCTGATGAGATAAACGCGATTGGCATCACCACCCCTGCCGAAGCTGCATATGCTGTGACCAGTATGAAGTTGCTCCCCGTGGGCATGACCGGGTTGATGGTGGTGGCCATCTTCTCTGCGACGATGAGTTCGATGGATAGTGGCCTGAATCGCAACGCGGCCATTTTCACCAATGACATCTACCCGGCATGGTGCAAACTCAGAGGCAAAAAACCCCTGCAAGACAAGGCACTTTTACGCCTTGGTCAACTTTACTCGTTGATATTGGGCGTGGTGATCATCTGCCTGGCAACCTATTTCGCCAACACCAGTACGGATGGCATTTTCGTGATCATGAATAACATCGGCGCCTTGCTCGGCCTGCCGTTGGCTGCCCCGACACTGCTTGGGATATTCGTCAAACGTGTCCCCTGGTGGTCTGCCATTTTCTCGGCATGTTGCTCACTATGTGTCTCAGCGTATAGCCTCACGTTGGCTGAACCAATGCTCTTTCATGTGAAAGTATTTACCATCATGAGTGTGGGAGCAGTGAGTTTCCTGGCGACCATCCCCTTTTGGTCAACCAGTACGCAAGCCTATCGCCAGAAGGTTGCTGCATTCTTCAAGCAGATGTACACGCCCATTGACTTTGAAAAAGAAGTCGGCCAAGCCAACGATTCCACACAGCTTCGGATTGTGGGGATGTTCGCCCTGATCATCGGCTTGCTGATTCACCTGCTTTGCTTTGTCCCCAATCCCATGAGCGATCGGCTTGGCATTGTCTTCGTGGGTATGACGCTGGTGATCATCGGCAGCTTGATGATCATGGTCGGCAAGAAGCTGGATCGGCAAAACAGCCAAACGCAGCAGCAAACAGATCAATCAACCGACAATTCATAAACCATGACAGCCTGATCGCCGTGTTTGGTATTGAGTTGCATGTTGATCTGCTTACCATCGCTATTGAGCTCAACGGATGACAGTCGTTTGCCACTACAGTCCAGTGCATATGCCTTGAACTGGGATGCGTTTTGATTTTCAAAACGTAAGGCAACCTGACTGTCCCGTGCGAGCAACGGTAGATATCCAATCTGCTCAAGGACCTGACGCTTGTCGGTTTTAAAGACACTGCCTGAGTTTTGCACATCAGGAAGATGCAGTACCAGGATGCGCTTACTTTGCTCAAGTGGTTGGTCATCTGCTGATGCAAGATAAACGACAACAGGCAAATCATCCTTGTTTTCAAGGGTTATTTTGCCAAACTGATCTTTACTCCCGGGCTTGAGAATCGCACATGTCAGATGAGATGTCTGAATGGACATTTTCCCAACCCAGTTATCCAGTGTCATTTCACCGGTCTGTGAAACGTAGTTGCCTTTACGGGTGTCAATCTGACTGTCTCCCAGGGCTTTCTTGATATCCGCTTGATTTTCAAGGAAGTTCTGACGTGCCACGCCGACACTGCCATCGCTGGAAACAATGGCATCGACCTTGGGTGTGTTGGCTTTGTCGCGTGCATCGTAGCTACCGATCTGCACCGCCAAGCCGAGCTTGGTGAAGTTGCTATGAAATTGCCCGGGATTCCAGCCACCACTCTTGGGGTTTTTCAGATCGATTTCGGTGACCGCATAAGCCAGCTTGCTCTTGGCAGGTGCAACGAAATTGCGACGGAAGCAATCGATAATGATGCGTTCAGAAAGCCACATGACCGGGTCCTTGGCAGTATCAAAACGATGCATGGGCTGTTTGCCAAAAATCGCATTGTCCCTGTGTGCATAGGCAAAACGATACATGGCATCCCAATCCTGTAAGGCTGCGAGCCCTCCCATCACGGGGCCGGCTTCGGCGCGATAGCGATTGGGGAAGGTGAAGTTGTATTCGGTGACCATAAAAGGCTTGCCGAAGATACGCGAAGCCATGATGGTGCGTGGGACGGGATAGGTTTCACTCATGCCGGTGGTGTTCCGGTATTTTTCAGGCAACCACCAGTTGCCACGCAGGAACTTTGGGTGATCCCAATAGCCGTGATTGTCCACGACGCCCATAGCCTGGCGGGTCGGCGTGACATGATATTGACCGAGCATGTTGGCGTCGGTGAGATAAGCACGACATCCCAAATCACGGACAACCTTCTGGCATTTGAGAAACGTCTGAAGCTGGATATCAGCATCAAACTGCGTCCGCCAAGCTTTGCGATCATCACCAGCAACATCCGCTTTGCCCTTGTTTTTCAGGTATTTTTCAAATGCTGCATCCACCAGATCTTTCACCGGCTTCATGCTCCGACGGTAGGCCTGGGTGGCGTTGTTCTCATTGGTCATGCAGATGGCAAAAAGCGCGGGGTCGTCTTTCCATGCAATACCGGTGTAAGGATTGACGTGATTGAGCAAGTTGGTTGCGAACTTGGCCCAATTCTCAAAGGCAGCATCACTGACCATCATCAAAGCTTTGAAACTGGTGGGGTCTATTTTTTCAAAGCCCGGGATTTCATTCGGTGCAAAGATACGCGAGACGAACAGGTCAATGGTGATGTACATGCCCTGTTGTTTCATCTCATAAAACAGTTCATCAAGGCGGTCCATGTTTTGATCAAGCTTTGTGGAATCACCGGATTCATGATCGGTGATTTCACGATCAAAGTGATGAAAGCGAACGGTGTTGTAACCCATCATGCGAAACGTCCGAGCCAACTGCTTGCACTGATCCGATGGCAGGATATTGGCTGAGAAGCATAGATTATTGCCATAGAGTCGGATGCGTTGCTTGTTGTCCTGCGTTGCAAAGTGGCCGTCTTCGTTGATCACAATGCGCCCCTGTTTTCCAGCTGGCGCGTCGACGGTGTGTGACAAATCAAGCACGCTGCCTGCATGGATTTGGGGGATGAAATTCAGTGGTGTCCAGCCTTTGCCCTGTTCGACGGTTTCGGAAACGGCATCACGGACACCTGCCAGGGCGTAGTGAGACAAACTCAGACATGACAGAAAACAGAGGGATAAACACAATGATCGACGCATCACAGGCTCCATGATGTTAGTTGGTTAATGATTCAAAGCTGCGGGTTTCAAGCTTGTAGTTTTAGTTTTCTTTAAACAGTTGCCCGCCGATGAGAGACCAGCTGGCGTTGTTGGGATTCGTGCCTTTATAGAGATCAAACGCATCGACACCGTTGTAGGTTGCGCCATGTCCATCGACGAAAGCAACGTTATGCGATTCCTGGTGCCAGGTCACGGGGCCTTCGGTAATGCTGTCCATCGCAAACTTGCCCAGGAAGCTGTTGTTGGCTTTCCATTGATCGGGATGTTCCGCGATGATGCCGAGCTTGCCGGGCGTGAGTACTTCACTGACACGACTGGGTTCCTGGAGGAAAACAGGCGTCGTTGCAACGGTGTTGATGCTGACCATCAGTTGACGGTTAACGGTATAACCGCGATAGACGTGATACGATGACACATCCAGATAAGCACCATCAGGAAAGTCGGGACAGCCGAAGACTTCGCTGCGACCACGTTGGTCATTGGTCGCCAGGTTCATGTTGTAGTTTTGCCCCAGGTACATGGTTTCCAGCCGGTTTCGCCAAGTGATTTTCGTCCCAGAATAGCTGCCAGAATAGGTCAGACCGATCGGGAAGAATTCTTTATGATCCGTGCAATACGCACTGGTCACCAGGCTCAATTGTCGTTGGTTATTCATGCATCCCATCTGTCGCGCCCGAGCTCGCGCAGCTCCCAGGGCCGGCAGGAGAATTGAAATCAGGAGACTGATAATACTGATCACCACCAACAACTCGATGAGTGTGAAACCACTACGCCTTGATCGCGTTGGGATGATACACCTGTGTGTGCTCATGTTGATCTCCTTGATGAAGCCGCTGATCCAAAAGATCCACAGCCATTTCTGCAATTTGTTTGACATCCAACTGCACGGTCCAGTTGCCCCAAAGCTGTCGATTGCCATCACAACCGACCACCTTCACGCGCTTGCCCATTTCTGGTTCGTTGGCATGCATCAAAGTGATGAGGTCTGCAGCAAATGGATCGTTGACACAGAACACCGCATCGACCTGTGGATGGCTTGCCAGATAGTTGAGGGTGGCTAATGGATCCTGCAAGACAATGGGTTGCTGATCTGTGGCATGGCAAAAGGCTTGATGGACTACTCTGAATTTTTGCTGCTCGTTGACATGCCACTGATCAATGTCACATCCGAAAACGATGTTGCTCACGCCCTGCTGTTTCAGATCCATGATGATGGCCTGGTAAGCCGAACCAAAATCAAAATGCACATCACTTGCAAGATCAGGACGTGGGTCGCGGTTGTTGATGGTGACAATCGGACCGGCCTGGGCCAGGTCATCGAGACTTTCCGAAAGCGCCTGGGAAACGATCGACCCGCAGGCACAGGCTGCGACGTTGATGTCCTTGATGTGATCATGCCCGATGCAGGCGATGCCGACGTAGCCCTTGTCTGCCAGCGCTTTGATGACCGCCTGGGCCAAAGCACCGAAGTATGGGTTTTCCAACTGCATGATGCCGAGGGTGACGATGTTGGTCTGCTTCTTTCGGAGACCTCGTGCGATCATACTCGGTTGGTAGTTCAGTTCAGCTGCCGCTTCGAGCACGCGTTCGCGCAAATAGCTTCGCACGGACTGGTCATTGTTGAAGACCTTACTGGCCGTAGCGATGGCAACATTGGCTTTCCTGGCAACTTTGGCGAGTGTCATTTTGAAAACTCCATACCGACTCCCCAAAAATAGAATCGATTATAAAAATAGTATCGATACTATTTTCAAAATCAACATTTTGACGCAAAAAATATTTCGTTTTTGCTTGATCCGGCTGAACCCACCCGCCTATTATGTCTACGTAGACAATATGTCCACGTAGACAACATGAGGTCAAAATGTCCATTCTCGAAGAAGTTGCCAAACAGGCTGGGGTTTCAACTCGCACGGTGACACGCGTGATGCGCGGGGACACCAAGGAGCGTTGGCCCAGCGCGATGGCTCGAGCGGAAAAGATCCGTCGCATCGCCCGTGAGCTTGGGTATCGGCCCAACAGTTCGGCGTCGGCGATTCGCAAAGGTCGGTTTGACTGTCTTGGGTTACTGCTCAGCGCGGATGAAGGTCGCAGTAACCTCCCACCACTGCTGCTTGATGGGATTCATGACGAACTGCTTGAGCGTCAGATGCATTTGACGTTGGCGAAGCTGCCCGATCAGGAGTTGGTGGAAGCGGGTGCGTTCCCACGGATTCTGCAGGAGTGTTGCTGTGACGGTTTGCTGGTCAACTATACGGATCGCATCCCGCATGCGATGCTCAAGCGATTGGCTGAAGACCCCGTGCCTTCGATGTGGCTTAACTGCAAACTCAAACAGGACTGCATCCACTATGACGATTACCGGGCAGGTGCCCAAGCGACGGAGCGTTTGATTGAACTGGGACATCGCCGGATTGCGTATCTGGATTTCACACAGTTTCACTTGCAACCTGACAGTCACTACAGCCGTGTGGATCGCCATGCGGGTTATGTCGCAGCGATGCTGCAAGCCGATCTGAAGCCGACGCCGCGCGAACAGTTTGCAGGCATCCGTGGCAAGGGCAGACTCGCTGCGATCCTTCAGTTGCTTCAATCGCCCAATCGCCCCACCGCGATCATCAGCTATGACGCACCGCATCGGGTCTTACTTGCTGCAGCCATGTCCGGTTTGTCTCTGCCACGCGATTTATCACTCATCAGTTTTGATGAACAGAATCCTGCAGGCGCCACCGACGAACAGGGAGAAGATTACATCGGCATTGATGTGAGCATGATGCGACTACCCACCATGCTTGCTGGTCAACGTGCAGTCGAATTACTCATTGAAAAAATTGAACATCCCAACAAGGTTAACGAGCCATGCGTTCTGCCTTTGACCTTGGACGACGGTCAGACTCTGGCCACCGCCAATGAACCGTCATAACCCATCCATCGTGCATGCAAATGCAAAAGGATTGATACATGGCAACAACGCATCACAAACAACATCACAACGGTTTTACATTGATCGAACTGCTGGTGGTGATCTCCATCGTCTCGCTGCTGATCTCCATCCTGCTCCCGGCATTGGGTAAAGCGCGACAGGCAGCCTACAAAACCAGCTGTCTAAGCCAACTGCGTCAACAAGGCCTGGCGTATCACATGTACATGAATGACTACAAGGGTTGGACCTGGAAAAGCACCGCTGCTGATGACAACTTCCTCTTAACCAAGTCCAACTGGCAAAGTACAGGCCTGCTCATCGGCGCGGGATACCTGCGCACCGGCAAAGTCTTTGGCTGCCCCGCGGTCAAAGCGCGTGTCTATCGACACTACATCGACAAACCCATCGACCCATTCCCAGGCTACTGGTACTCCGACTACATGCATCGACTGGGCAATACCTACTACGGCCCAGTGAGCATGGAACAAACACCCGGCAGG
>JBICHS010000081.1:0-7012 GCA_043101135.1 Phycisphaeraceae bacterium JB051 | reverse complement strand
AGTGATGGTCTGCGGTTGTATAAATCATCACCCAAGCAAGCGACGGTTTTCATCTTCAACAACGTGATCGATCATCCCGATGGCATCATTTATTACAAGGTCACCGACGTGGCATGGGGTGAAAGCTGGCTACGAAAAAATCTCAAACGCGGCACACCCGGCTTTGATCTGTTCAACAACATCTTCGTCAGTGAAAAACCCTTCACCAGCCAATCCAGTGATGGCATTGCCCCAAACTTTACCAGCGATTTCAATCTCTACACCTCGCCACATTCCCCGGGCATGATTCTCCGCGGCTTTGATAAACACAGCCTGTTCAACGCCCAGCCCACCTTTGTGGATAAAGCGTATGGCAAGTACATATTGACAGCAGACAGCATCGGTCATGATCGTGCAACCGACATCAACAAACGCATCGGCCACAGCGTCAATTGGCCGACGCAGCTTGCAAAACATTCAAGCGTTGGCCTGTTAAACCTTTCACCGGATCATCGCCCCAGTGGTCCGACCAGTGGCTTGTGGGATCAAGTGAAAAACGAGCTGAATCTGGGCGAGCGTGATATCAGCCACTACCGTCAGCAGCCCATGCGTTGGATCAACACAAGCGATGTGCAATACCGCATTGCCGGTCAGGCCGACAGTCACCCCATCGTCATTGAGCTTGCAAGCGGTAGCCGTTCCAGTGACGCACCTTTTACGGCCAACATCACCGACGCCAACGGCAAGACGATCACCCATGTGCAAGGCCCAACTCAGCAAGGCAAAGCCCATGCAAGTATCACGATCCCTCAGAAAACAGCCATGCCCGTGACCGTAAAACTCCGCGATCAGTCCGGTGCAGATTGGCGTTTGAATGTCGTTGAAGGTGATGGACAAGTACAGGTTGATGCCAAACAAACACTGGCATTACGCAAGTATGACGGCGGAGCCTATCGCTTTGTCTACGAGGTTACAAAGCAGAATCAGAACCATCCCTTTTCATTGCATGCAAACAAACGTTACCACGGCAACTTCGGCCTGATCATGCATACACCGGACGGTAAAACACAGGCAATCGACAACGGTCAAACCATTCACCCCGACGGGCAAACCGGTTCATACCTTTTTGATCTGACGTTCACGAAGAAAGCTGACATCCAGCTCCAAGCAGCAGAGCCTTTCCTGGGGATCGCCAATGAGCAACCGGGGGCTGATCTGAAAGTCCGCTGGGGTAAACCATCTTTTTAATCCGGAGTTTTGAACATGAAATACATACCAGTGCTGTTACTGCTTTGCCTTTACTCAAGTGGTTTTGCCCAAACTCAGACCGAGCCGATGAACCTGTTACTTAACCCGGGCTTTGAACAGAATGACCAAGGCAAGATCGAAAGCTGGACGCGTTACGACCAGGACCAATCCGTGACGCATGTCACCGACGCTCTTCCCAGGGGATGCAAATCTGCCGTCAAGCTGACGATCGATTCGGTGGGTTCCAAGCAAGGTGCTTTGTCACAAAAATTGCGTGGCCTGCCTGAGAATAAGACGCTTCAACTCAGCGCCCAACTCAAAGCCACACGTCCACGGATTGCCTATCTGCAGGTCAAACTCAAAGCTTCAGGCAAAGAAATCAAGCGACTCAAAACACGTGAATGCACCACCGACTGGCAGACCGTTTCGTTAACGATCCCAACAGGCAATGCGGATGAAATTTCAGTGCAACTGCGATTCAGCCAGGATAACAAAGCCCAGGGACAAAGCCTCTGGCTGACAGATCTGAAACTCATTGACGTCACTGAAAAATGAACCAGAAATACAAGAGGAATCATGCCATGAAAACCTTCAACACCACATCCTCTGCCATGCGTTCTGCCTTTACGCTCATCGAGCTGTTGGTTGTGATTTCCATCGTCTCACTACTGATCAGCATTTTGCTCCCGGCATTGGCTTCTGCAAGAGAAGCTGGACACAATGCCAGTTGCATGAGCAATCTCAAGCAAATGGGAGCTGCCTTGCATATCTATTTCTCCGACAACAAGGATTACTTCCCGCATTCATCGCCACATATTCGACTGGCAAACACGATCTACAACCCGCAACCCAAGAGCTATGACAAGCCCACGTTGTTCAAGTGTCCTAAAGCAACAGACGAAGAACGGTCGCTGTATGGGATTGAGATGTACAACAACAAAACCATCTATGAAGGCAAAAAGTTTGTCTTCATCAACTCCTATTCCCTCAATGAACAGACCTACCGCGACGGTGTGATTCGATTCAGTCAGGTAAAACGTATCTCCAACATCGTCTACGCCTACGATGGGCGAGGCACTTTCCGTGCCAAGGACAGCGACATCATTGACCACTTACTCATCCGACATTTCCAGGACACAGGCATCAACATGATGTTCATGGACGGGCATGTCAGCTCAAGCACTACTTACCCATACTTCAAATCCGATCAGGCTAAAGATTGGGATTGACCCAAAGCCTCACCCCACATTAGTTTTAAGGACGCATTATGATCACGAACCCCAACCCGTTAAAAGTTGTATTACTCGGTGCTGGGATGGCAGGTGAAAATCTGGCCAAGGAAATCCGTCAACTGCCTAACGTCCAGCTTGTCGGCGTTTACGACCCCAATCTCAAAGCGGCTTCGCATTTGGCTGACATTCACAACGCCATGTTTCACGAAAGCTTTGACACACTCGTCAAAGAAACCAAACCGAACATCGCAGCGATCACATCGTCAAACGATGCGCATCCAGTGAATGTCCGCCAATCCATCGAAGCAGGCATCCGCAATGTGTTTTGCGAAAAGCCCCTGGCATTGGCGTTGGAAGATGCCCAACAAATGATCGACCTGGCAGAGCAGCATCAGGTCCGAACCAGCATGGGCTTTGCAGGCATTCACGTCGGCTATGCAAAAGTCATTGACCTGATTCAATCAGGTGATCTGGGGCGCGTGCTGAATCTGTATGTCCATACCTACCGAGGTTACGGGTTCTGGGAACAGGAACGCATCAACGCACGCGGCATGATCTCTCGGCATACCGCAGTCAAATTCCCTGCACAGTCCGGTGGCTGGACGATTCATCATGCCTGTCACCTGGTCTACGTCATGATGCTCATGGCAGGTGATATCCAATCCGTCCTTGGGCATCTGGGGACATCACATCCCAACTGCCCAAGTGAAGAGGTTGTCCATGCGACATTGAACTTTGCCAACGGTGCTGTGGGCACCATGACTGACTCCATCGGCTCATTTCGCGGCATTCGCTGTGGGGTCATCGGGACACGTGGGACTTTATTGATGTCCGACGATTACACCAAGCATGACGATGATCGCATTGAACTGCGCGTCCGTTATGAAGGTGAGTCCATCGACCAG
The DNA here is from genome assembly GCA_043101135.1 of Phycisphaeraceae bacterium JB051. Classification (GTDB taxonomy): domain Bacteria; phylum Planctomycetota; class Phycisphaerae; order Phycisphaerales; family Phycisphaeraceae; genus UBA7800. The sequence continues at coordinate 3,648 of JBICHS010000081.1, read as the reverse complement.
GTCAAGCAACTAAGTTACGACAAACAGGCCATCTCGCGGTTCAGCGAGTTCGTTCAAGCCATCGTGCATCACGCACCATCGCCCATTACATTCCGTCAAGGCATGGAAAACCTGCGCATTTGCCATGCGATCCAACAATCCGGCCAACGTAATGAATTGATACACCTCAATCCTGCCACGGCGAAAATGGCGAATGCATGACATGTAAGATATATCTAAACGCAAATATCAACGCAGTTGGTAAACACGCACCTCAAGCGGCTTGAAGGTGTCCTGCCAATGCTTGGAGTTGGTGGGTTGGATGACCTTTGCTGTAGAAAGTTCCTGTATCTGCGTGATGGGTTTTTCAGAGTTAAAACGCACGACCTGAGACTGATCCGACGTACTGACGACAAAGGCATAAGTCGCATCTTGCCAATGCGTCACGCGAATGGAGAACGCCTGCAGATCATCTGTTTGCATGGTGATAAATGGCGCGGATTCAATACTCAGAATCGCGGGCGCGTGCTGCTGCACTTCTTCGAGAACCTTGCAAACCTGTGGCCAATAGCTTTGAAAATCCACATCAGGATTACGCTGCATGTCGTACAGCGAGTAAAGCAGAATGCCGTTTGCACCATTGGTTAAACACTGCCAAATCATGTTGCGCAGCTGAGCCTGTGTTGGTGTCTTGCCGGTTTGATGCTCGGTTTGTGTGCGATAGTTCTGCCAATTAAAAGTCTGCACGACCTGCCAGACACCGCGGGTATTAAACGTGAGATCAACCGTTTTCTTCGTCCATTGCCTGACCAGCTCAATGGGCTTGTGTGGCAAGGGATAAGGGTCTGAACCCAACACATCCGCAGTGTGCAGATACCGATCAATCTGATGTGGACGCATCAGAACAGTTAATGCAGGATGTGCTGGATCATCTTCCAGAATCCATTGGTAATGGGCTTTGAAACGATCCATGTATGACAGTGGCAACTCATCATTGAGATACCATGCGAGCAATGCAGGATGATCACGCAGCGTTTTAACCAGAGGCCGCATAAGTTTGGCTTCGTCATCGACCGTCGTAAGATTCCTGGGTGTCCACTTGTGCCCCAGATAATAATCCTTGACCGAGGCAATGAGCTTAAGGTTGTGGGCATCCAGGCGATCGAGCAATTCAATTGAGGGTTTACCATATGCAAGCATGCAATTGACGGGGCTTTGCTCAAGTAACTTCAAATCGGCATCAGACGCACGCACATTGTCATAGACCCCAATGGGTAAGATCGGTTTACCATCAACAATCAGTCGTTGATACTCATCAATCATGATTCGCGGCATGGCAGCATCATCCACGACATGAATACGATGCTGCATCGTTGCAAGCTGTTCATCCTCTGTATCAACCAAATCCAATTGCAAAGTGTAGTCTGCTTTAACCAATTGCCCGGCGGGCATCACGACATCATTGAGCCCTGTTTTAACTGCGTTTTTCTGCGTCTTAAGAACTTTGCCATCAGCATCAATCAACTGACTTTTCAATTGAGCATTGGCAGGTGTGTGCTCCGCAAGATTCACACGCAAAGCGATGTCATGATTTTGACCTTCAACCATCAGGCCGCGATAGGACGGATAACGCAATACACTTTGCATCAATTGACTTTTCACCTGAATCAGTGAAGCATCATCAAACCAGGCTGTCCCTGTTGCACCACGCCGGGCATAACACATCACATGAGCTCGCGTCACGCCTTGTGGCAAAACAAAGCTGTCGGTTTTGACAACCGTCCAGTCCGTTGTGCCGGTGATACCCTTGGGGTACATCCCGCTGTGGAATTTGTCACCCGTGTAAAACTCAACTGCAATGGTTGCGTTACCGTCCTTGACGTCCTGCGTCTTGACCCACGCCTGGAAGATGTATTCACTGGCTGGGTCAAGTTCGATATCCTGCTGACAATGCAGGTATCGTTTGGGGTCATTGTTCTGCCAACGCACAGCTGCCTTACCGGAGTGTGCTACCGAATGATCCAACTGATACACAGCCGCATTGGCTTTCCAATCAGGGGAAAGTGATGATGATTCGAAGCCGGGATTGTTGATGGTTTGTGCTTGGCCAAACGAGGTGACCATTAACAACAAGCTGAGAAGACAAAGAACATTTGGCGGGTTGAACTTCATGTCGCGATTCCTTGATTAAGCAAACTGGTTTTGAATCTGCTGCTCCAATAAAGCGAGTTGATTCCTGACGCTTTGATCCCATGTCCGCGCATAGGCATCAGCCTGAGACTTGACCACTGATCCGTGAAGCAACGCAGGCAACTGTTCGGTCAATGCTGTGACACGATTGGCCCAGGGATTCAGATGATCCATTAAAAATGAGACAAACCCCGAATCGTTTAAAGCAGGCTCAACCTGTCCTGCTGCCAGATGCTCCATCATTTGGCGTGATCGTTCCCAGAAGATATTGCGTGCATCATTGAGTTGACGCAGGTGTTCGCGCAAGGTTTTACAAAGTTGTGTTTGATGACATTGATCCAGCAAGTCCCAAGCATCTTTTTCAGTAACAGAACCACCGTGGTGAAAACACAATGCGGTCATCGCCAACTCAAGCAGGCAGGCATCAAGTGGTTCGACCTGACAGCGGCTGTGTGCATAGCGCGACCAACCGGTGGTAATCACGCCTTGCAGAGCATAGTCCAAGGTTGCCTGCACCCAACCCTGGTGGTTATCCAATCTCGCTTGTGTCAAAGGCAAATCACAGGACGGACCGTCCGCGCCCTTGAAGCAACCCCCGCCCCAGATACTCACGCCCGCATCGGCAAAGGCGCGGAGGACGTGAGGTTTATGATGATGCAATTCCTGCTGAGGTTTACCACGATATCCCCAGATGACAATTTCAGCTTGTTTGCCGATATGTTGCAGCGACTCGGTGGGCCAATCACTCATCATGTCATGCCAGAGCATTGGGCGAATGTTGTGTCCAGCGAGTTTGTCAAAGAGTGGTTGATAGTGCCTGAGATACAAACTTGCAGAGCCCTTCTCGTGTACATAGGCACTTGTATCCGGGTGCTTCGCCCAGCCCCATGCTTCATCACCACCAAGATGCAGGTATGAAAGATCACCCAGAATGGCTAGCTGATCGTCAATCATTTTCTGGACGAGTTGTTGCGCACCATCTGCCAATGGGTTCAAACAATCCACACGATCAGGAATCTCACGCAGCGATTCATAGCCTGGATGTTTGAGGACAAACTCCATGTGCCCCAACGTTGGGATCAGGGGGATAAACTGCATCTTCAACGCAGCACAGCGATCTCGAAACGCGCGGACCTGCTGCGGCGTGTAGGCATCAGGATGTGACAGGCGATCATCAAACGTCCACGGGAACATATCTTCCCATTCCACCAGCAGGACATTGAAGCGCATCTGGCCAAACACATCAACCAACTGCATCAACCGATCAAATGTCGGTGCCAATCCTTTGAGATCAAGATGCACACCACGCATGGGGACCACAGGCGTTTGATCACCAAAGATTGGAGATGATGCTGTGACGGGATCAAGTAAACGCATATAAAATCCTTCAAGGGTTACGAATGTTTGATCGGCCCGGTGGACTGGCGACAGATGATGTGACATGCCGCATCCAGATGATCTTCAGCAGACCGCTCACGC
>JBICHS010000080.1:0-3573 GCA_043101135.1 Phycisphaeraceae bacterium JB051 | reverse complement strand
TTGCTCTTTTACCTTTGTAATGTTTAGCTGCGCTCAATCCCTCTTTGCAAAAACGCGGCTCGCCTGGGTGTTTCAATCATTCTTGACAGGATGCTTCAAGATCGAGAGCGACATACTTAAAAAACTAAAAAACCGCCCCGGGGTACGGGACGGCTTTTGTGTTCAATGACCAGCTATCGCGTCAACTGTCACTGAGAAAAGATTGTTTGTCATTTAGCTGCATCACTTGCGATGCGTTGTTGCATCAGAACGTAAACGTGGTTTCGAGCCAGAACTTGGTGCGGTCTGCGTTACCCGAGTCTTCGCCGTTGTAGTCAGCAAACTTGGTCAGCACGGACCAGTTCTTGTTGATCTTCTTGGCAAGGACAAAGTCGATTTCAGTACCCAGATCACCGCTGCCCTTGTTGGCAGAGTAGTCATGGTAGAACACCTTGGCATTGATGCCGAAGGGCAACTTGGTGCCTGCGTAGATGTAGAAATCTTCAACACCGCTGGCAGGTGTGCTCAGGAAAACATCCGCCCAACCCTGGTAAGCGTGATTGGTACCCAGCGGGAATTGGAAGGCAGCAGCGCCACCATCTGAACCGAGCAACTGGAAGCCCACACCGCCAAAGCCAAGATCCTTCACGGCCAATTTCACGTCGAAAGCAAAGAAGTCTGCTTCGTAATCAAGCGTGCTGTCCGCGTAATCGCTTTGGTGAGCATAGGTGAGTTTGTAGCCAAAGGTCCAGGTGTCATCGAGCTTGATATCACCGAGCCCGGTCACGCCATAGGTTTGGCTGGAGTTGTTGTTGCCACCGTCATTTTCCAGATCAAGCAGGTAAGCAAAGCCGATGAGCTTGAACTCCTTGCAGAACTGGTAGCTGGCATGAAAGACATGCGAGCTGGAATCAAACGGTGTGGCGCCGGCAGCGGTGGCTTCTTCGGTGAAGATGCGGTTGACCTTCCAGATGTAAATGTACTGCAGGTCCAACCCCTTGATACCCAGATCACTGGAGAAGTTGGCTGCATCGTAGGTCTGTTCCATCTGACGCCAACCGACGTTGCCGATGAAGCGGGCGTCATCAATGATGATGCGTTGACGACCGAGGATGGCATTGAAACTCACGTCATCAAACTTGGTGACATACTTCACGTAAGCCTGGTTGAGTTCAAGTTCTTCGGGGTCCGCCACAACGGCTTTGGTTGAAGCGCCCTGTGATGCCTGGGGCACCCAGTGGTCACTGCGGTCAAACGGCGTATTGTTTTCCAGTTCGACAAATGCGCTCAGACCATTGAGCGGCTTGGTTGCATAACCAAAGCGTGTGCGATTGGTGATAGCTGAGGTTTCGTCACGCCCGGTCATCGAAACGTGCTCCCAGCGCAGGCGGTTATTCATGGAGAATTTGCCACCAAAAAGTGCGTCACCAATACCTTCCGCAGGCGTCTTGGGATCACTCATCCAGCCGAAGTTTTCCGGCAGGTTAAAGGGGTTAAGCCAGAACCCATCGGAAGCGGGTGCTTCTTCCTGAGCCTTGACTTCTGAGCCCATCAGCAGTGAACCGGCGATGGTGCCGGCGATTGCCAATCCCTTTGTCCAGTTCCATTTAGATCCAACCATTTCTCAATTCCTTTCCTGTGAGCAAGCCTGTCCAAAGGGCTGCCCGTTTGTTTGATTTGCTGTAACGGCGAGCGCAGCAACAGCTCCTGACTCACGAATGGTGACGACGTTGTCACAGCCATGAGCATCACTATTTTAGTTTTCTAACAAAAATGTAACCTTGACTTATGTCAAACTCCAGAAAAATTTTTTCAGAGTTTGCCAGAAGTCACACCACCCCGGCCCTGACGCAGACGCGCCAGGTATTCAGCAGGCTTGGCAGGATCAAACACCTGGCCGTCCATCCACACATCTGACCCCATTGTCAGTGCGTCGCGGTCATCGCTGTACAGCGTCCAGGGCTGATCATGTTTACCTTCAGCTTTGTAATCCTGTGTCGGGAAGTTGATGCCAAGCTCTGATGCGGCCGCCCGGTAAATCTCCGGCCGATAGGTTGCCTCAGCGATCATCCGTTCGTCCCAGTCTTCGGGAACCTGCCCCCAACGTTTCATCTGTGTCACAAACCAAATCGCATGTGACCGCCAGGGGAACGTCGCAGCAAAACGACCGAACACATTGAAGTCCGGCATCAACTCGGGGTGCTTGTCCAACTCAAACTGATACTTGCCACACATCGTCAAACCGATGATCTCCGGCAAAGCACCAACGTATCTCTCGCTGGCCAGTAGCTCCACCACTGGCTTGCAGTCTTCCTGCTTCTCAATCCATTCACATGCACGAAGCACCGCGCGGATCAAAGCAAAATGCGTGTTGGGATGACGGTCCGCCCAATCGCTATTCACCCCCAGCACTTTCTCCGGTGAGTTGTTCCAAATCTCATAACCTGTGATCACCGTCCGGCCGACCTTGCTCAACGTGGCGACCGTGTTCCATGGCTCACCGACACAGTAACCATCAATCTGTTTGTCCTTGAGAAAACCAACCATGTGCGGGGGCGGCACGACGATCAGACTCACGTCCTTGTCCGGGTCGATCCCAGCCGAGGCCATCCAATAACGCAGTTCGTAATTGTGCATCGACGTTGGGAACACAATCCCGAATGTCAGCTTGTCCTGGCCCTTGGCTTTGCGATAGTCGATCACGCGTTTCAATGCCTTGGCGGAAAGCTTGCGGTCCTTGATCATCTCAGGCAACGCTTCACACATCTGCTCAAACAACGTGTTGGAAACCGTGATCGCATTGCCATTTAAATCCAGACTCAACGCGGTGATCGTCGGCTTGCGAACGCCTGCAATCCCAAGCGTCGTCGCAATCGGCATCGGTGCGAGCATCTGTGCTGCATCAAACACGCCGTAGGCAACCTTGTCTCGAATCCCAGCCCACGAGCCCTCACGCACCAGGTCAACCGTCAAACCTTCTTCGGTGAAGAAGCCCATCTCCTGTGCAACCACCAACGGTGCACAATCGGTCAGAGGCACAAAGCCGATTCTTAATATGGGTTTTTCAATTCGCATCATCTTGGTTTTCTTTCCCGTGCTGTATCGCGGGCCGCTTGGGCATATCATCGAAGCAGGCTCTCTTTCCAAACAGTGCAGTTTTTCCCGGTTCAATTGACGATCTGCAGCAGTTCGACCAACTCCTGGGCCACTTGCCCAATGCGTTGCTTGCGATCCATCGCCATCTTCCGCAGCAATGAAAACGCTTCGCCCTCAGAACACTTGCGCTTCTGCATCAACAAACCCTTGGCACGATCGATGAACTTACGCTCATCAAGCGAACTCTTGGCTGTCGATAACTCACGCTCCAACGTCTGGTGCTTCTGAAAATGGGCAATGGCAACCTGAAAAATAGGCTTGAACTTGGCAAGACTCAGCCCGTCCGCGACGTACGCACTGACCCCTGCTTCCACTGCTGCCTGAACCGTCTGTTCATCATCATCACTGGCAAACATCACCACCGGGCGCTTATGATCCCGATGGATCGACGAAACCATTTCCAACGTATCACGGCTGGGCGAACTGATATCAATCAGC
>JBICHS010000079.1:0-2847 GCA_043101135.1 Phycisphaeraceae bacterium JB051 | reverse complement strand
AGTGATGTCGGTGTGATGCGTTCGACGAGCTCACACATCTCCGGGGGGATGAGCCCCATGACCACCATGCCCGCGAGCATCCGTTCCTGGAAGACAGGCGAGGGGTGGTCGACGATCCACTGCATCTTATTGTTGCCTTCCAGGTCTTCGGGCACCTGGGCGACCGGTTTGGCGACTTCGGTGTAGCGGACGAGGGTCAGCAGGTAGCCATGCGATTCGAGCTGTTGATTGAGTCCGAGCATGGTTTCCAGGTCGACGATGGAGGCATAGGAGTGTTCAGGAACGAGCATGCCGATGAGTTTGGTGCGTCCACCGTGGCTCATGGCGCGCGCCGAGGCGTTGGGAATAAAGCCCATCCGATAAGCGACCTCACGGATTTTTTCCGCCCGTTTGACTGCCGGACCGTAGGCTTCCTTGCTTTTTCCGTTGAGCACACGGGAGACGGTGCAAATTGAAACACCGGCCTCTGCTGCAATTTCTTTTAAGGTGACAGTCACGGTTTTTTGGTCGCTTTCTTTTGCTTTATGTTTTGTTTTTTAAACGAATTAGGAACTTTGTTGGCGGGTGGTTTGAATTTGAAAATTTTGCAAATTCATTGAATCGAGTTGAATTTGCAAGCGCTTACGAATTTAATCTTAACAGTGACAGGAGACAGGTCAACACCGTCACGAGGAAAATGTGAATTGTAAACTTCATGCCGGGGGGCACGATTGGAGACCCAGATGTCCACGCCAAAACGCAACACCAGCTCGGCTTTCACCCTCATTGAATTACTGGTGGTGATCTCGATCATTTCACTGTTGATTTCGATTTTGCTGCCCGCGTTGGGACGTGCCCGCAAGGCCGCCCGCAACGTGGTGTGTCAGACGACCATGAAGCAGTTGGGTGTTTGGTCATTCACCTACGCAGCCGATAACAAGGGCATTCTCCCCACGCATGGTGATACCGGTTGGTCCTCGACATGGGGGCATTTCACGCAGGACAAGTGGGAGAAAAAGATGGCAGCCTTTGGCATGTACAAAGGTGATGAAGACCGCGAGCCGATGCGCTGTCCTGAAGCGATGACGCAGGTGGCCCCGATTCGCAGCTACAGTCGCGGGATCACCTATGGCATTAACCAGTACATGGGTGGACTCTATACCTTCAGCAAAGGCACCGCGCCGATCCCGCGTATGGAGATTCTCGATTCGCGTGGTTATCTCTTTGGCGAGTCACGTGCTCAGCGTTGGACCTCGCCCATTCGTTTTGATTTTCATCCCGTGTTGATGATCAACGACTGGAACAAGACCGCCAATGCCGATCAGCCCTGGTGTTGGAAGAATGATTACCTGCCTGATGTTTCAGGTCATCCTGAAAACAATGCCAACTTCGTTTATGGCGATGGTCATACCGGTCAACTCACCTTTGAAGGGCTCAACAGCATGAGCTACCAGGAACGTTGTGACTTCCTGTTCTACCCGTTCTAAGACTTCTGCTTTTCGTCGAATTGAAATGGTTGAGTGATTCTTTTGCCGGAGCGATCCATGAAATCGGTATTTGTTGTTCATCGTCCGTTGGGAGTCTGCGTCTTTTTGCTTGGTTTGATGCTTGGGCTGATTTTATCCGCGTCACCAACGCTGGCTGCGCAGACAAGCAATCCCTTGCCTAACGCAGGTTTTGAAGACGGCATCACCAGTTGGAACATCGGGGAAGGTGGCTCTAAAGTCGTTCCCGAAGCGGCCCGCACCGGCAAGCTTGGTTTACGTGTCAGTAACGATGGCACCAAAGGTCGTGGCTCCAATGCAACGTCCGCCAGTCTCTCGCTGACACCCAGTCAGGAATACACCCTGCGTTTCTGGGCGCGTTCCAATAGCACCAGCGCAGGCATCTACATTAACTATCTCAATGATCGAAATCGTCGTGTTCATGATCCGAACATTAAAAGCGGTAGCCCCATGATTCGGATCAAACACGACGATAACCAATGGCATGAGTACACCTTCACTGCCACCGCACCGGAGCTTGCGACAAAGGTGCAAATCTGGGTTCACACCTTTTCGACCGCCAATTGTGTGATCGATCTGGATGACTTTGTCATGGCCGGTTTTCCTGCGGATGTCCAGGTCAAAGCGCCACGCCCCTACAAAGCCCCGCGTAAACCCAAGCCCATTGATTGGGACAACATCCCCAAGCCTGACAAGCCCATCAACATTGTGCTCAAGCTCGATGACCTGTTCGTCAAAGGCAATCAACCCACACCGCGTTGGCTCCGCGTTGTCGAATACATCGACAGCAAACAGATCAAAGGCACCATGGGCATGCTTACCGAAGGGATCGCCACCGCTTCACCTGAATATTGCCAATGGGTCAAAGATCACCTGGCAAAAGGCAATTGGGAAATCTGGTTCCACGGCTGGGATCACCAAACCTACGTCGGTGCCGATGGCAAAATGCATAACGAGTTCGAAGCTCGCAGCTATGACGAGCAAATGAAACGGTTGGCAGATTCGCAACGCCTGGCTTACGAAAAGTTCGGCTTCCACTTCACCAGCTTCGGACCTCCCGGTGGTGTGGGCGGCCCCAGTCAGGATGCAACCACGCACCAAGTCATGATTGATGATCCTTACATCACCACATGGATTTATCCCACCGCAATCGATGAGTTGGGTAAGCAGACCAACAAGCAGGGCGACATCGTCATCCTCGACCGCGTCAATGGAGTTGGTATCGAAGCCACCGTTGGTGCAGCCGACTTCGAAGCCTTCGTGCGTGGCTACATCCGAAACGTGCAAAAGCGTGACTACTTCACCTTGCAGGGACATCCGCAGATGTGGAACGATCACCGCTTTGAACAGTTCACCAAGATCG
>JBICHS010000078.1:0-6961 GCA_043101135.1 Phycisphaeraceae bacterium JB051 | reverse complement strand
GTCCTGCACATCCCCCAGAATTTGTCGCAGGTCCAGATAGGTAGCAAGCTCCCATAAATCACGCAAAACAGAATGCGGCCTATAAACCACATTCGCCGGGAACACCGGCTTGCGGTTGGCATAGTAAATCGCGCCGTACTCGCGCCCCAGAAAATAACCAAGCCGCGGGCTCACTTCCGTGGTGTCCCAATTCACGCGCGTCTTGCGATTGGCATACAACTCAAACGCACGCACCTTGGCAAGCAGTGCATCAAGCTTCTGACGGTTGTTGCAATTCATGAAGTCAAGCTTGTACCACTGAAAACCCACCGCATCGAACGACTTCTGCAGGTACGCTAAATCAATGCTTTCACCAGCACACCAAAGCCCAAGCGTCACGCCCAGTGCTTTTGCTTTTTCAGTGACGGGCGACCAGCCGTCGGGGTAACGCTGAGCGCAGGGTTCCCAGTGTTCATAGCTGTTGCCCTGCCAACCATCATCAATCTGCAGCAGGTCAATCCCAAGCTCCGCACAGGATTCAAGCTCGTGCAACACGTTGGCCTGCCCTGCTGCATCACGGTGTTGCAGGTACCCCATACTGCTGCCCCACGTGTTGGCCTGAATGACCGCGTACTGCTCACTCATGGGATACCGCGCGTGGTCAAACTGCTTGAAGGCAATCTGTCGATCACGGTCAGTATTCGCATAGACAATCGTCCAGTGCGCCCATGCCGTGATGAATTTTTCACTTAAATCACAGGGTAAAATGCCCAAGCCGATTGCTTCGAGTCCGGCTGACTGTCGGCAGGCAAAGACGCCACCATCAATGCCCGGCTGGTTCACACAGCGATGCGACTCCTTGAGTAAACCCAGCCCTTCGTCATCGTTTTCAACACACATGGCGTTTGCCCAATCGCAGGTCTCCAGCTTGCCCAGCGGTCGATCGGTGATGTGTTCTTTGAGCAATGAAGTATAGGTGTCATTGCGATATTGCAGATTGTTGTAAAAGCCCCACGCCCGACGTTTGGCGTCCCCAAACGTCACAGGCAAAAACTCAGCGCGACGAAAACCGCGATCCAGCAAAGCCATCACGTTGGCTTTATCCGTATTCTCTTTGCGGTGAAGCTGATCATCCCATTCAAAGCCATCAAGCGTCCGCAAAGATAACTGCACATGCATGCCGGGAACGTTGGGATAAACACGCACGCAGAATCTGGCTTGCAGTTTCTCTGAGGGATAATCCATGAGCAATGTCACCAGCAGATGCTCAGAGGTAAAACCGTCATCATCACTGAGGCACATGGAAACATCGTGTAACACAGCCTGCGGATTTTCATCTCGAAGCGTGGGCAGTTGCCAATCCGCGTGATGCGTCACGTTGGTGTTAAGCCAGGTGTAACCGGTCGCCATGCGTGTGACGGATTGGGTGAGAAGCCCCTTACCGGTCCACTGCCAGACGCGACGGAGTTTGCCGGTGCTGATGGTGAGTTGATCGTTTTCAAATGTTGCATGAGCTTGATCAAGGGCAAGGGTGATGGGCGTGGACAAAGCAGGCATTGTGAGCTCCATAAGCGTGAATCATGGTCGGTAACAATATTTGGCATGATATCTTGCACAAAACCAGATAAACACCGACAATTTGCGGCATACAGGTTACATTTTGTTGGATGCCATCATGACCGTACATCAACATTCCCAGGAGTCGGTGACGTATGTGCATCAATCGCCCCCCAACGTGCGGCTGCTGTTGGCGGGGCATCGGCATGTCGCTGAGTACCGCCAACCGATGGTGGTTGCCCGCCCGCATCTGCTACTGACATGGATTGAATCGGGCAAAGGCATGGTGCGGGACCAGACGGATCATGCGCTCAAAGCCGGTGATTGGTATGTGCTGTTTCCTGATGAAGTGCTTTGGATCAGCACGGATGAACAAAAGCCGATGTGCTATTTCTGGATGGGGATTGCATGTGATGATGCAATGGGTTTGATGCGACAATGCAACCTCACGCCACAACAGCGCGTCAGGGCAACATCATCCAACCGCCAAACGCGTCAGGCGTTTAAACAAATGATCAAACACCTTGAGTCGGATTCACCTCAGGCGTTAATGATGGCAACCGGATGCATGTGGCAACTGCTGGGAACGATGAGTAATCCCACATCTTCGATGCACCAACTGACGGACACAACCGCCCAGCAACAGGCTGTGGATCAAGCCTGCCAGATCATGCAGCATCAGTACGTCCATGGCATTAATGTCTCTGAGGTCGCAGACATGCTTGAGATGGATCGCAGTCATCTGTCCACGCGATTCAAAGCCGTCATGGGCTTGACGATGCATGAGTACCTGACACAATTGCGGATCAGTCGCGCCCAATTGCTGCTGCGTCATTCGGACCTGACCGTCAATCAAGTTGCCCAGGCAGTTGGCTATCGCGAATACCGTTCGTTTATCCGCTGCTTTGAACAACGCACCGGCCGCACACCGCGTGGCTATGCGAACCACGCGCGCGGTCAATCATGATGATTGTGATTGGGGTGTGTCACGACATGATCAAGTCACTATGGGCTGACACGACTTTCCCTTATACGCAGAATCCAACCCTGCTTATCAGCCGCTCAATAGGAATGAATCAAATTGCAGGACATGTTGTGCGATTTGTTTTTAACACGAAGGCACGAAGATCACGAAGGACACGAAGAAAGGCAAAAAGGCATTTTTTGATCAAGTAAAGAGCCGCGCACGAAGTAAGCGGTTGTTTTGAATGTATCGTGTTTAAGGCAATCACTTACTTTGAACACAGCTCTTTCTGTCTTGTCTTCGTGTCCTTCGTGATCTTCGTGCCTTCGTGTTTAATTTCTAATCGTTCGATAACTGATGACGGGTAAAGATGTGTAGAAAGGAAAGTTGACACGATCAAGGTTGTTCTTCGAACGTTTAGCTTTGGTTGGCTTACTTAGCGATGTCGAGCCCGAAGCCCAGATCGCTTGCTGCGTCTTTGAGTTTTTGCAGGTCATCGAAATGGAAGCGGGCGCATTTGAAGGTGCCGTCTTCGGTCTTGACGCGGAGCCCGGCCATGGTGCCGTCAGCACGGATGATTAACTGAGCGGTGGTGCCGTATTCGACCTGTCCCTGTCGGTGGAATTTCTTGTAAATCAGGCGGCGATCGGTGAGGACAACGCCGGCGAGGCCTTCGTCTTTCTTGGGCATGTCGGCATCATTGATGAAGTAGCGGAACTTTTCACCATCCATGAAATGCGCCCAGACTTCGATGCGTCTGCGGACCACTTCATCCAGGCCGGTCCATTCGTTTTGCCAAAGGTGGGCGATATCACGGGAGAGTAAATCGTACTCCCTGCCACAGACGCCGTTGACATGGCGTAGCCAGCGTAACGCCATCGGCCCATCGGGGATGGTGACATGCGCCAGCGTCGGCCCTTCGCCCTTTTTGGAGGTGGTGCATTTGATGGACATGTTGGAGTGATCGGTGCGAACGTAGTACGGGAATGGAAAGCGGAAGGGCTCGGGGAGTTGTTCGATGACGCCCATGCGCGAGAGCATTTCCTTGCCGGTGATGGACTTGGTGAGTTTGGCTTCATGGCCGGCCTCGATGTCATAGGCATTGCGAATCTCACCGCGCGCCTGATCCAGAAATGCCAACGGTCTTGCGATGAGTTTGGTGCGATCGGACTCACCGGTAAACGCACAGGACAAAGGCATGGAAAGGCGGAAGCCATCGTGCTTGAGGAAGTTGCTGTCGAAGGTCAGTTCGACACCGCTTTGCGTGCACTTGGTCACCAGCAGATACGGGCGTGGCTCGGTGATGACCAACTCGGTGGGATAAGCATCCTTGTGCGATTGACGGGGCGCTTTAACCTGCTTGGGCGCGATGGTCTGATGATCAGTTTCGGGCTCGGACTTTTCTTTGACAGGCTGCAGTGTCGTGGCTGAAGCAGCATTGGTCTGAGCGAGTGGTGAGGGCTGTGATTGCGTGGGTGCGACTGTTGCGGTGTCGCGTGTTTTTTCCTGTGTCTGTGTGGGCGCGCTTTGCATGTTGGCAACGGGTGCCAATGGACGCTGCGGGTTGGGCTGGGCAGCCGGTTGATCCAAGGTGCTGGTGTGATGCGTGGTAATGGTGGCGGCCGCCATGTTCGCAGCTTCCTCATGCGTCAGCTGCTGGTTGGTTGCCATGATCTTTTCGATCTCGCGCGCGGTGGCATTACGCCGATGCTCCTCTTCCTGAGCGCGACGAACCGCTTCGTCCTTCAGACGCTGTTGCCATTCCTTGTCGATCTCCTGAGCCAAATCATCAATGTCATCCTCAATCCAGGACGATGCGGTCTGTTCGGCAATATCGTCTTCACTGGGAACCAAAAAGGTGGTATGACAGAGCGGGCAACGAGCAACATGGCCCGCAGCTGATATCGGCACGGTCAGAGTGGCCCGACAGGTAGCCGTCGGACAGTGAACTTTCAGATCCATCCGCCTTCCTCCATCCCCATCACAGGATTTCAGGCGATCTCCCTCATCTTCAAGTCAGAACGGCTTACGTTAGATAACCAAATTCTAAATCAATCCGGATTATGAAACAATGATTATTTGCAATGATGACATCAGGTTATTGCCAGAACGGCGTTCAAATCACAACGCGGTGGCCATGGCAACAAGCCGACGGGCAAACTCGGTTTTGTCCATCGCATCCAAGGCCAGCGAACTGCCATCAGCGGTGATCCATGTGGGGCAAATGTCGGGCGCATCCATCGTGGCTAACGGGTTGGCAACGATGGCGTCCACACCCTTGCGCTTCATCTTGGCGGTGGCGCGCTCGATGAGTACTGCAGCGTCTTCCAAAGCAAAGGCAACGACGCGCTGATGTGTCTTCTTGGATTGGGCAGCCTGCTTGACCAGGTCGGGCGTGGGGGTCAGATGAAGCATCATGTCTTTGCCACGTTCGAGCTTGCCGTCATGCCATTGATTGGGACGATAGTCGGCCACGGCAGCGGCCATGATCAACAGGTCATGCGCCGGCCAGTGTTCAGCGAGCAGCGCTTCAAGGTCACTGCAGGATTCAAACCGTTGAACCAGAATTTCTTCATGCAGCCGAACATCACCAATCGGCCCCAATAGCAGCGTCACTTCATGCCCTACTTCGATGGCAGCCTGCGCGATGGCGAGCCCCATCTTGCCACTGGATCGGTTGGATAGATAACGCACCCCATCAATGGGTTCACGCGTGGGGCCGGCTGTGATGAGAATATGCATGGTGAAACTATTTTACACGGAGATTTATTTTTTACCGCAGAGGTGCAGAGAACACGGAGATTCAAAGCAAAGAAGCATGCTGCGTTCTTGTTTGAAGGCAACACCTCACAGAACATGCTTACGGATCTTCAAAAGTACACATATTGTGTCATTCCCGCGCAGGGGCTTTATCCACGTCAATTTATAAGCGAATGCATGAAGAGAGATTACTGCTATTTCAGGGGTCGGACTTACTCGACATCACTCTCAATAAGTTGAGCACCGGGTGTGAACCCGGTGCCCCCTTGGATAAACGTATACACAACGGGCACCGGGTTGACACCCGGTGCTAAACTTTGAAAAGGACGTGCATAATATCCGCAGGCGGGAATCCAGTGACATTCTGTTGACGCTTGCAGGTTCCACTAGACTCCCGCCTGCGCGGGAGTGACGAGAAAATTGATGCTTTAGAGAAGCAAAAACATCTCGTATTCAAACCTGTTATATCGCTGCGTTCTCAACGTCTCTACAACTAAATCCCATCTCACACATTAAGCGGGTCGGGTCCGATGGTGATGATCGTCATCGTGCCGGGGATGTTGGCTTTGACGTATTCGTTGAGCTTATCCAGCGTCACGGCATCGACCTGGGCGATGAGCTGATCCAACGTGCGGGGTTGGCCGAACGTGTGTTGATCCATGGCAATGGCGGATGAGCGGGCGCGGGTGGATTCACCTTGCATGACCAAGCGGGTCTTCATGCCCACCATCGCGCGGTCGAACTCGTTTTGCTCAATACCTTCGGACAAACGGACAAATTCGCCACGCATGACGTCGAGCGTTTCCTGTGCACGCTGCGGGGTCGTGCCTGCATAACCGAGCACCACGCCCATGAGTTTGTTGCTTGCATACGTGCCATAAACGGCATAACAAAGCCCGCGTTTTTCACGAACTTCGGTAAACAGACGACCACTCATCCCGCCAGATAACACGGCAATGGCAGAACGCTGGAGCATCGCTGCTTCTTCATCGGTCTCATCGACTGCGTCGTAGGCCATGCCGATGTGCACCTGCTGGGACTCCGCGGTGATGTGTTCATACCCACGCAGCGGCTCGCCGGAAAGTTTGGCTTCATCACAACTTCCTTGCCAATCACCGAGTAACTGGCCGACCTTGGCTTTGAGATGTTCAAAGTCGAACTGACCCGCAAAGGAAAGAATCGTGCCCCCCGGGACGAACGCTTTGTCCTTAAAGGCTTTGACCTGTTCGATGGTCAACTTCTCAATCGCTTCGATCTCACCGAACGTGCAACGGTTCATGGGATAGCGGTAATGACGCTGTCGCAGTGCGATGAAGGTCTTCTGTTGTGGCTCATCTTCAAGGGCTTCGAGTCCCTGGATTGCCAGATCACGTGCCGGCTCAAGTGTTTCAGCGGTCAACGCAGGTTTGAGCACCATGTCAAAAAGCAGTGGCAAGGCATCATCAAGCTTTGTGTGAATCATCGTCGCGTTAAGTCTTAAAAACAGACTGTCGACCGACGTCACACGATCCAGGCCCAGGTCATCCATCGCATCGGAATGTTCGCGCGTGGACATGGACTGCGTGCCACGAAACATCATGTCCGAGAGTAGCGTCGCCACGCCGATCTGGTCATCGGGTTCGTAGGCGGTGCCTGCAGGCAGGAGCATGGTCATGGCCAGCGATTGGGCGGATTCAATTTTCTCAGCCACAAGGACCAAGC
>JBICHS010000077.1:0-4570 GCA_043101135.1 Phycisphaeraceae bacterium JB051 | reverse complement strand
AGTGATGTGCCGTCTTACACCCCGACGCGTTCCTGGGCGAAGTGGTCGGATGAGTCGTTGGCATCGCGGACTCTTGCCTGCAGTCGTTCGATGGCTGCGAGAACCGCGTTGACATTGGGATTGATCTGGTGAGCCATGCGATAGTGGGTTAAAGCGCGATGAAAGTCGCCCTTCTGCGTGTAACAGTGTCCCAAACCGGCCATGGCACCGAAGTGGCGCGGGATTTGAGCCAGGGCTTTCTGACAGTACTTTAACGACTTATCCCATTGTCCCAAAAGGTAATACACGATGGAACACTGGTTGTAGGCTTCGGCAAAATTCGGGTCAATGGTGGCGGCTTCCTTGAAACTGCCCAGGGCTGCCTTGTATTCGTTGCTCTCAAGCTGATCGACACCGCGTTTGAAGGCGGGCATGGCCTGGCTCTTGCCGGATTTGAACCAGATGGCCCATAAACCGTGCTCTGCCATCTTGTTAACCTGACGATCCTCATCCTTGAGGGCGCGGAAAAGGTAGTCCTCGACAGACTGGTCACCGATGAGTCCCAAGGCAATGGCGGCAACGCGACGGGTGTCGACATCCCCCTCGTCGAGCATGCGACAAAGGTCAGCCAGGCTGCATTGGTTTTTCACGGTGTCCACGAAGGCCTTGGTATCGTGAGCCTGGAGCGCTTCACTGATAGCCGTCATGAACTTCGCTGTGTCAAATTCCATAAATCTACCATCCTGATGAAGTTACACGCATACATTCAGACATTCTCCCCTGAGCAAGCTCCCCCTTGCGACCTCAGTTTACCGTGCGGGCAAGGCAATTCGCTTGGTTGTGTGCGTGAAACCTCCTAGTCCATCCAGTTTAACCATAGTCACGCCAATGGCGGATGTAAACTGTCGCGGTACGAATATCATCATATTGTGGCAAATCACTACCAATCGTTTGTTATACGTCGTCTGTCCGGTCTTTTGTTCGCATTGAATCCGGTTATCGGATGAACATTTTGTCCAAATGACTGATAAACCCGTTCCTGGGTCGATAGTGGAATTGGCATGGTTTTGCATGTGGTATGGAATTTTGCGAAATAGAATGCCTACCAAGACGTTACGCTACAAAGCCTACTCTGAAAAAACACGTGATTTTGATGCGTGATAGGTCTTGTGTCAGGATCGCAGCGGTCGTATCCTGAGTATTGAGAGAGCTTATGAACAATCACGAAATATTCTCCGCAACGGTTGCTCACTACCTGGCCCCCATCCGTCAATACCTGGATGACGCGTCGATCACCGAAGTGATGATCAACCGATTTGACGAAATCTTCATCGAAACCAATGGCCAACTCAAACGCGCCCCAGCCAAGTTTGCGGATGAAGAAGCCTACCGGGCAGCCGTTAACAATATTCTGCAATTCACTGGTAAATCAATCACTTCCAATCAACCGCTCATTGACACCCGCCTGCCGGATGGCTCGCGTGTGCATGTTGCGATGAGCCCTTGCGCCCGGTTCGGGACCGCGGTGACCATTCGTAAATTCAACAAGGAAACGCTGGACATCAACCGCCTGATGGAACTTGGTGCCCTGTCAAAGACCGCTCGGGAATACCTGAACGTAGCGATCAAATCCGAGCGGAATATTCTGGTTGCAGGCGGCACAAGTAGCGGTAAAACCTCACTGCTAAACGCGTTATCAGCAGACATCCCCCCCGGTGCACGTATCGTCGTCATCGAAGACTCTGCAGAATTGCAACTCCAGCAGGAGCATGTCATTTCACTTGAAGCCCGTCGGCCTGACCAGTATGGCAGAGGTGAGGTGACGATTCGCGACCTGTTCCGCTCATCCTTACGTTTGCGTCCTGACCGAATCATCATCGGTGAAGTGCGTGGCGGTGAGGCTTTGGACATGATTCAGGCCATGACATCCGGTCACGGGGGTTCGATGGGAACGCTGCATGCCAACAACCCGGCGGATGCATTAAACCGCCTTGAGACGATGGCATTGATGAGTAAAGTGGAGTTACCGCTGCACGCCCTTCGCGCCCAAGTCTCGTCTGCCATTGACATTGTGGTTCAAACTAGCCGTCACATTGGTGGCCGTCGCCTGGTGAGTCAGATCAGTGAAATCGACCCGGTTGACGTCAATGGTCGGTACCAGCTACGCGATATTTTTGCCATGCGACCGGTTGTTGATAAAAAAGGTCGAAAAGGCATGCAATTAAAGCCTGCCGGTGTGCGTTCTGCTATGGCAGGGTTACTCCGAGGCACCGCCGCCCGCGTGGTTACGGAACTGACCCAAGGCATTTTCACCCCCGCCCCCGAACCCACCAACGCAGGGTAAACAATGAAACGCAAAAGCCTTAAAGTCCGAAAAGCCCAGAAGCAAGCCGAGGTGACACCGCTACTTGCCGACACCACCGGTGGCCCGACGATGGAATGGACTTTGCTTTTAGGTTTCATGGCTTTACCCGCCTACTGGGTCATCAAAATGCTACTGGCGACCTTGACCGCCTACTACGGCATGATGACCACCATCAACGCGATGCCGTTGCCCTGAACAGTTCAGGCTGACACAACACAATTTTCGTGGTTTACCAGACCAATTTTTTGCCTTGAGAAAGGAATCCCCAAATGGAACGTGCAACTCAACTCGCTCATCGCATTCGTCAACAGGCCGTCCGTCTGTACCGTGATGAACAGGGTGCCGAAGGACTCGAAAAGCTTCTGATCATTGGTGCCATTGTGCTGCCTCTGCTTGCAGCTTTGTTCTTCTATCGCCGCGAAATCACCGACATGGTCAAGGGCAACTGGAACGATGTCGAATCCGACACCGGCGACCTGCCCAGCGATGACGGTACATTCGACACCGCAGGCTGATTTCACCTGTGAGTTGTGAACAGCCAGGACCAAGGCGTATCGTGGTCTTAAGTGATTAATTCAGCTTTACGCGACACGGTTCTGAGCTTGATGCAATGCAAAACTCGGCACCGGGGCAACACCATATGCCCCGGTGCCTGAATTTGTTTGTGTCCCGTGTTTCTGTCAACAACCACCTGTCACGATTGTCGTCATCCCGCTGAAACATTTGCCAGTGAATGACGTGCCCAACGACATCTACAAACGCATGATTGATCATGTCTGAATCGATGGATGTTGGGCAACAAAACGTGACAATGTGTTTACAATGACAGGATCAAGTGACCTTCCCCACCTGATGCATTGCCATTGAACCTCAAATGACTTTGTCCTTGTCTGCATGGAAGTTTGCCTGTGAATGCCAGTGTGCATGAGATTGTCAGTTTTGGATTGCTGGTTGTGATCCTGATCACGGCCGGTGTGTGGGACTACCGCACGGATAAGATTCCCAACTGGCTGACCTTGTGGTCGGTGCTCATCGGCTTTGTCTGGGCTGCCATCGCAGGCCTTGCGGGGTTGGGTTTTGACTCCCTGGGCAGCGGTTTGAGTGAATCGGCATTGGGTATGCTTGCCGGCTTCCTGCCGATGGCCATCGTGTTTTTCGCAGGCGGGATGGGTGGCGGTGACGTGAAGCTTTGTGCAGCCTTTGGTGCGGTGAGCGCCAACTGGGCCTGCACACTTGAATGCCTGGTATTCAGCTTCCTTTTTGCCATGCTCATGGGCCTGTACATCATGATTAAAAAGCGCATCATCAGTCGAACGCTTTTGAGCATTCTTTCGACGGTGATGACATTGTCAGCCAAGGTCAAACCGAACATGCCCACCGACTCACCGCGTGTGCCGTTTGGTGTGGCGGTTGCCGGTGGTGGCTTGATTGCTGGTGTGGAATTTCTGCTGCATGTGAAGATGCCGTGGAGTTAGAGGAGCAAGGGACTTGGGACTAGCGACTAGGGACTAGGGCTTGGTATTGTTTGATCAATGGATCATCGAAACAAAGCCCGACAACAAGCCTGCGAATCATGCTTGATCTCAGGAAATAAAATCCCTAGTCCATAGTCGCCAGTCCCTAGTCCCTGAGATCGAAGAGAAACTGGAGCAACCTCATGGACCCGTCGACAAATCACGTGGAATCATGGTTATCCAATGCCTTGGGGCAACTTGTCACAAGTCCGCTGTTGTGGGTGTTTATCGCCTGTCTGTTTGGGGTGCTCGGCTGCCTTTGGGGTCTGTTTCGTCATGCACAATTCAGGCGTCATACGGATGTCACATCCGAAAGTGGTTCAGCCACGTTGGAGTTTGTTCTCATCATCCCGATGCTGCTGTTTTGCACGTTGACCTTGGCGCAAACCACGCTGGTGATGGGTGGCAATATTTTCGTGCATTACTCGGCCTTTGCAGCAACCCGCAGCGCCATCACCACCATCCCCCTCAACTACACCGACCTTGGTGAGCCGCGCAATTACCTGGTGCTGCCCGATGGCCCAAAAGCTCAACGTGTCAGGCAGGCTGCGGTATTTGCCCTGCTTCCTGTTGCAGGACGTTTGTCCGACTCATCGACCTCTGAATCGCAATTGCTGGTTGAAGGTTTCAAATCGTATTACCGTGATTTGGATCAGGAACCACCGGTGTGGATCGACAACTTTTTAGCCGCCCGTCTTGCCTACGCCAATGC
>JBICHS010000076.1:0-6604 GCA_043101135.1 Phycisphaeraceae bacterium JB051 | reverse complement strand
CCTTGAGCTGGGCGATGTCCTCTTCGGTTTCGACCTTGTCCAGGTCAACCAGTTCGAGGTTACAGCGGGTGAGGAACTGCTGATCCTGATCCCAGACGTAAGCGACACCGCCGGACATGCCTGCAGCGAAGTTACGACCGGTTTGGCCGAGGATGACAGCGACGCCACCGGTCATGTATTCACAACCGTGATCACCGACGCCTTCGACAACCGTCTTGGCACCGGAGTTACGCACGCAGAAACGTTCTGCTGCCATACCGCGGTAGTAAGCTTCACCGCTGGTCGCACCGTAGAGTGAGACGTTGCCGATGATCATGCTTTCCTCAGCAACGAAGGATGAATCCTTGGGCGGGTAGATGATGATCCGACCGCCACACAGGCCCTTGCCGACGTAGTCGTTGGCATCGCCTTCGAGCTCGATGGTCATGCCCTTGGTCATCCAGGCACCCAGCGACTGACCGGCAGAACCGTTGAGCTTGATGTGGATGGTGTCGTCGGGCAGGCCGTCCTTGCCATGCGCCTTGGAGACTTCATGGGAAAGCGTGGTGCCGACCACACGGTTGATATTTTCCACCGGCAGTTCAATCTTCACCGGAGAACCAGCTTGCAACGCAGGCTTGGCCAACTCGATGAGCTTGTTATCCAAAGCCAACGCCAGACCGTGATCCTGCTGCATCTGCTTGTAGAAACCAGCATTGGGGCGGTGTTCCGGAGCCTTGGCAGGCGTGAGGATGGCGGTGAGGTCAATGCCCTGTGCCTTCCAGTGAGAAATCGCTTGCTTGGTCTTAAGCAGATCCACGCGACCGACCAGATCAACGATCTTGCGAACGCCGAGCTTGGCCATGATCTGACGCAGGTCTTCTGCGACCATGAAGAAGTAGTTGACGATGTAGTCGGGCTTACCCTTGAATTTCTTGCGAAGTTCCTTGTCCTGCGTGGCAATACCAACCGGGCAGGTGTTCAGGTGACACTTACGCATCATGATGCAGCCAAGGGTCACCAGCGGAACGGTTGCAAAACCAAATTCCTCAGCACCCAAAGCCGCGGCAATGGCAAGGTCGCGACCGGTCTTAAGCTGACCGTCGGTTTCAATGCTCACGCGGCTACGCAGGTCATTCATCACCAGCGTCTGATGCGTTTCAGCCAAACCAAGTTCCCATGGCAGACCGGCATGCTTGATGCTGGTCATCGGTGAAGCACCGGTACCACCATCGTGACCGGCGATGAGAATGTGATCGGCCTTGGCCTTGGCAACACCGGATGCAATCGTACCCACGCCGACTTCCGAAACCAGCTTCACGCTGATACCAGCTGACGGGTTGGAGTTCTTCAGGTCATGGATGAGCTGAGACAAGTCTTCAATGGAGTAAATGTCATGGTGCGGCGGGGGTGAAATCAGACCCACACCCGGCGTCGAGTGACGCAGGCGGGCGACGATGTCATCGACCTTGTGGCCGGGCAGTTCGCCACCTTCACCGGGCTTGGCACCCTGGGAAATCTTGATCTGAATTTCGTCCGCGTTGGTCAGGTACCAGCTGGTCACACCAAAGCGACCTGAGGCAACCTGCTTGATGGAACTGCGACGAAGGTCACCGTTTTCATCAGGCGTAAAGCGCTTGTCGTCTTCACCACCTTCACCGGTATTGGACTTACCCCCCAGACGGTTCATGGCAATGGCCATCGACTCGTGGGCTTCGGCGGAAATCGAGCCGAAACTCATGGCACCGGTGCGGAAACGCTTGACGATTTCACTTGCCGGTTCAACTTCTTCCAGCGGGATGGCCTTGGATTCGTCGAAGTTAAAGTCGATCAGACCTCGCAGCGTACATTGGCTACGCGAGTCATCATTGACGGCTTTGGCGAAAATTTCATAGGCTTCAGGGCTGTTGTTCTTCGATGCCTGCTGAACCGCAGCGATGGTCGTGGGGTTGAGCATGTGCTTTTCACCATCGGCACGCCAGTGGAACTGACCGTCGTTGGGGAGCACCGGCAAAGCCATGCCACGCGTGGGGAAACCAAGCGTGTGACGGCGGATCAATTCCTCAGCGAGCACTTCCAGACCCACACCCTTGATGCGGCTGGCGGTGCCGACGAAGGCGCGATCCACGACGTCGGTGTTCAGGCCGACCGCTTCGAAAATCTGAGCACCCTTGTACGACTGCAATGTCGAGATACCAATCTTGGCCATGACCTTGAGCATGCCCTTGGCAACGCCCTTGCGGTAAGCCGCAACGATCTTCTCGTCGGCCTTTTCAGGATCACCAGCAAACTCATCGCTGAGCATGTCGTGACGCTGACAATGCCAAAGGGTTTCAAAGGCAAGGTACGGGTTAATGGCGTCGGCACCGTAACCGGTGAGCAAACAGAAGTGATGCACTTCGCGAGCTTCGCCGGTTTCGAGCACGATGCCCAAACGCGTACGCGCTTCGTTGCGGACCAGGTGATGATGCACCGTACCCGCAGCGATCAGAGCGCTGACCGGGACACGGCTTTCAGAAACCGCACGGTCAGAAAGCACCACCATGGTGTCGCCTGCAGCAAGTGCTTCGTCAACTTCCTGGCAGATGCGATCGAGGGTGCGCCCCAGACCTGCAGGGCCTTCAGCTTTATCCCAGGTAATGTCGATGGTGCGGGTCTTCCATTTGCGACCTGCAAACTCGCCATCCATATGCTTGATGGCGGTGACTTCTTCGTTGGTCAAAATCGGGTGAGGCACACGCAGACGATTGACATGCTGCGGCGTGGTTTCCAGAAGGTTACCTTCCGGACCGATGAAACATTCCAGGCTCATGACGACTTCTTCACGAATCGAGTCGATGGCCGGGTTGGTCACCTGAGCGAAGAGCTGCTTGAAGTAGTCATAGACCATACGCGGCTTGTCGGAAAGGACTGCCAACGCTGCGTCGTTACCCATCGAACCAATCGGGTCCTTCTTGGAGTTGATCAGGCCGTTGAGCATGAACTGGATGGTTTCGGTGGTGTAGCCGAACGCCTGCATACGCTTGAGGACGGTTTCGTCATCAAAGCCATGCGGCTCGTGGTCAGCACCGATGTCGGTGAGTTCAATGCGGTTTTCAGCAAGCCATTGACCATAGGGGCGGCTGGCTGCCAGGGTGCTCTTAAGTTCTTCGTCGGGGATGATGCGACCTTGTTCAAAGTCGACCAGGAACATCTTGCCCGGTTGCAGACGCCCCTTGAACTTGACGTTCTTGGGATCGACAGGCACCACGCCGACTTCCGAAGCCATGATGACGCGGTCGTCGTGGGTGACGTAGTAACGTGAAGGACGCAGACCGTTACGGTCAAGCGTTGCGCCGATGTAGTGACCGTCGGTGAACACGACTGATGCCGGGCCGTCCCACGGTTCCTGTTGGGCGGAGTAGTATTCGTAGAAAGCGCGCTTGGCCGGGCTCATGGATTCATGGCTCTGCCAGGCTTCGGGGACCATCATCATGACGGCTTCCTGGAGCGTACGGCCGGTCATGAGGTAGAACTCAAGCACGTTGTCGAAGGTACCCGAGTCAGAGCAGTCAGGTTCGACGATGGGGAAGAGCTTACGCAGGTCCTTGCCGTAGCCGTTTTCGCGGACGTCTTCACACATGCCCTGACGGGCGAAGACCCAGTTCTTGTTGCCACGCAGGGTGTTGATTTCACCGTTGTGACTCATGAAGCGGCAAGGCTGTGCACGATCCCATGACGGGAAGGTGTTGGTGGAGAAACGCGAGTGAACCATCGCAAGGTGCGACTCGAAGTCTTCGTCCTGAAGGTCAAGGTAGTAAGGCATGACCTGCTCGGCCATGAGCATACCTTTATAGATGATGACCTTCGTCGACAGCGAGCAGATGTAGAACATGTGAGCCTGATCGTGATCGTGACCACGCAGGATGTGCGAGGCACGCTTGCGGATCATGTAAATCTTACGTTCAAAGGCATCACCTTCCAAGCCATCGGCAGCGGCGATGAACAACTGCTTCATGCTCGGTTCGGCAACACGGGCGGTATGACCCAGATCCGCGGCTTCACGATCCGTGGGCAGGTCACGCCAACCAATGAGCGTCTGACCTTCTTCAGCAATGAGCTTTTCGACCACTTCCATGCAGTGCTTGGCGTGCGCTTCGTCGGTCGGCAAAAACACGTTACCGGCAGCATACTTGCCCTTTTCGGGAAGCGCCACACCCATGTCACGCTTGGCAACCTTGGCTAAAAACTTGTAGGGCAAACCGGTCATGATGCCCGCACCGTCACCGGTGTTGTCTTCGCAACCACAGGCACCACGATGCGTCATGCGCTTGAGCGCTTCATCAGCATCAATGACTGTCTGGTGACTGGGAACGCCCTTGATGTGTGCGACAAAGCCCACACCGCAGTTTTCTTTTTCGTTGGCCGGGTCGTAAAGACCGTAAGCCTCCGGGCGCTTTGAAAATCCGAGCATGGCCTGCTGTTGTTGCTGGTCGTGAGTGCTCTTCATGCTGAACCGACTCCTTGTAGTTGCGAGTTCTCCAACGGCGAAGTTTTCAAACCCTCATCTGTCTTGCCAACCTCTTGAAGCAGGAAATTCAAAAATGCTTCAACGGCGGGCGTAAATTCTCGTACCCGTCCCCCTTTGGTATGACCACGCCCCATGCTGACATGACGGTCGTAAATCACACCCAGCGGTCGCACCAGTACCGGCGTCAATTCCAACGCCACCAGAGCACCGCGAGCGATCTGCTTAAGTGTGTGACACACCGGCAAAATCGCGTAACTGTCTGCCACCTCCGTCAACGCGTGACGCATGGTGTCAATGTTGTCAAACTCACCCACCACACGAGGGGTCACGCCGTGCTGACGCAGATAACGTCGCACATGACGCCCCACCGGTAGCGAAGATTCAAACGCCACCAATGGCCACTCACCCAACTCCGAGGCGTGAACCTTTTTCTTACTCGCCAACGCGTGCTCCGGCGTGCAGATCACAGCCATCGGCTCATCCCGCAGCGTCGTCACCCCCACATCACGCCAGTGACGCGGGTAAGAGACGATGCCCAGATCACAGCGCCCATGTTTGACCGAATCGTGAATCTCGTCCGGTCGCTTGTAGGCGATCTGCACCGACACCTGCGGGTTGGCCCGTTCAAAGGCCTGTTTGACGCCGTTGAGCAGGTCGATGCCAGCCGAGTAAATCGTTTCCACGACCACGTTGCCTGACAGTCCATGCTGCATTTGCGTCACTTTGTGAACCAGCTTGTCATAGCGATCCACGAGCATTTTCGCTTCCTTGAGAAACACTTCCCCCTGCGGGGTCAACGCCAGGGGTCGCACCGAACGATCGAAAAGCACGATGTCCAGTTCCTTCTCAAGGGCACTGATACGCTGACTGATGGCCGACTGGGTCAAACCCAGCGCTGTCGCAGCTTTGGAAAAGCTTTGGTGGCGAGCCACTTCGCAGTACAGGCGCATCGTATCCATAGCCGGGCCATTTTATCATTAGTCAAGTTAATGTCAATCTGCCATAAGATTAGATTTTTTAATATTTCCAACCCTGCGACAAGGCCGCCCTCAAGCTTATTAAACCTGATATTGACAGAAACTTAACGCTATATCCATTACATCCGTCATCACCACCAATGACGACGGTTAACACCACAATATTTAGCGACCAAACCGGCTACCGCACAGGTCAAACCCAACATATGGTTTCATCGATTACCACCAGCCAACACCACAGCCCAACCCGGTTGCTTCTGCCGCGTCACTGAAAAAGATTCCGCGGACACAACCCAACCCTTAAAACCTGCCTAAAGCCAGCGGCTCACCATCCAGGCAGGAACTACCTAGGGCAACTTCCGGGGGCAAACTTCCGGGGGCCGGGGCATTCATCCGTGAATGACATAGGTCACTTTGCCTGCCGACGACGGGAAAAATGGCAGGCACAAATGGGCCGCTCATTTTAACCGCAAGCGCAAAACCCCACAAGCTTAAAACAAGATATGACTGTCTTTAGATTTTTGCACTCCAACCTGCAACCGGCCACAGAAATGAAGGTACAAACCCCCGTCCTGTTTCCTGTTTCCCATTTCTTCCGGAGCTCATCATGAGAAATCCAGCCATCGTCGTCCTTGCAGTTGTCATGTCCCTGTGCCTGTTGGGTTGTCAGAAAAGATCGATTTCCGATTCGGGGTACCGATCCAATCATGGCTATTACCATGGCGGTCATTCCTATTCACAGGAGCTTAGCGAGTACGACGTGCTTGGCGTTGATCGCAAAACGCTCTACTCCGAAGCTGACATTGCTCAGGCATTCAACGACACGCCCATCACCGATTGGTTACGCAAGGGAGACCGCGTGCTACTGGTTCAGTCCGGTGCCCAGATACCGGATGCACAAATGTGTGAATCCATGGAGAAATATTTCAACGTTCAGGCGTTCAACGGCATCGCAGACACCCCCGATCACCAAACACGGGACACGCGCTCCAATCCAGACTATATCCGCCTATTGGAGTTGCTGATCGAAGCAGGTAAAGACGTTCCCGACAACCTTAAGCAGGACAAACCCCAACCGCGTCCCAGCTATGCCACATCCCTGCGCATGGCTGCTGCCAAGGCCGGCATCAACACCATC
>JBICHS010000075.1:0-2722 GCA_043101135.1 Phycisphaeraceae bacterium JB051 | reverse complement strand
GGCTTTGCTTTTGTCGACCCCGCAGAAGTGATTTTCTTTGATGAGAAGGGCAAGTTCGATTCCGAAAAGACCCAGGACGTCTTGAGCAAGAAGCTGGCTGAAGTTGGCAACGCGGTCGTCCCCGGTTTCTTTGGCGCAATGCCCAACGGTGATATCAAGACGTTCTCGCGTGGTGGTTCTGACATCACCGGCGCGATCGTCGCCCGTGCTGCTGGCGCGGATGTCTATGAAAACTGGACTGACGTTTCAGGTCTGCTCAAGACCGACCCGCGCATCGTGGATAACCCCATGACCATTGCGACGATCACCTACAAGGAACTGCGTGAATTGGCTTACATGGGCGCTTCGGTCATGCACGAGGAAGCCATCTTCCCCGTCCGCAAGGCAGGTATCCCCATCAATATCCGTAACACCAACGCGCCGGAAGATGATGGCACGATGATCATCTCCGATAGCGACACCAGTGGTAAACTCGAAAGCATCACCGGCATTGCAGGTCGCAAAGACTTCACCGTGATCTACGTCGAAAAGGCTTTGATGAACTCGGAAGTCGGCTTCGGTCGCCGCCTGCTCGAAGTGCTCGAAGATCATCAGATCAGTTACGAACACATGCCCTCAGGCATTGATACCACCAGCGTTGTCATCGCCAACAGCCAACTCGAAGGCAAGCTCGATGATGTGCTCAAGGACATCAAGCACAGCTGCAAGCCCGACAGCGTTTCGGTCTATGAAAACATGGCTTTGATTGCCACCGTCGGTCGTGGTATGAATCACATTGTCGGCATCAGTGGCCGCCTCTTTGGTGCACTGGGCAAAGCCAAGGTCAACGTCCGCATGATTGACCAGGGCTCCAGCGAAATGAACATCATCGTCGGTGTCGAAGGCGATGATTTTGAAAATGCCATCAAGGCGATTTACGCTGAGTTTGTCGGGTAAAACAGCAATCACACAAGCCGCCAGGTGAGTGACCAAAGGGAGCGAATCTGACGGGTCAGATCGTGTGTGCAATACCCGTCAGATTCGACAAAGTCTCATCTGGCGGCTTGTGATCACAACGTAATAAATTTCTCACGCGTCGGATCAGGGTAACTGATTCGACGCGTTTTTTTCATCATTCGTCCAATGTCGTACAATACCAATATGTCAACACAAGACCTTGATCAACTCATGGATCAGGCCAGTCTGCTGCTGGTCAAAATGCAATATCTCGAAGCGGAGAAGCTTTGCGAGCAGGCGCTCAAGCAGGCTCGCGAACGCAAGCTCTGGGCTTACCTGGCCCGGATTACGTTACCCTTGCAGGAATGTCGACGCCAACGTCGGATGATCGCTGCTGAGGGGCATGTCGTTCTGGGGACGGATCACCTTGGCGACAATGCATTGTCAGAGCTACTGCAACTTGACTGCGGCTGCGTGGTCTTCACCGGCAAGGATGCGACGGGTAACGCGCTGCGATTGATGCAGAATATCCGTAAAAACTCGCGTCACCTGCTGGTGCTTGCTGCCACCGTCACCAAGTCGCAGTGGACGCTGCACAGTGCCGTACAGCCGATTCTCACCATTACCTATCCCGCGCCTCCTGCCGATTGGCAGCACAAAACGCTTGAGCCCGGGCAGTGGACTGAGGTGACAGACAGTGCCTGGCCGACACCGGGGGACTGGTTTTTGGATGTACTGGAAAAACTGGGGGATCAGGCGCTTAAGGCCATTGAGCCAAAGGACGATACTGTGAAACGAGTCGATGCGCTGTTGGCATCGCTTCAAGCAGTTACAGATCACGAAATTCTGCATCAGCAGTTGGCCAAAGCCGCCAACGCCATGGTGCGATAGCGGGGCGGGTGGGTAATGGACACCAAACGGAATCGTCAAAAGCGCGTGCGTCGCTTTGTTGCTTATGGCCTTGTGATTCTCACAGCCGTGGTGACCGCGGGGATCGGGTTTGCCTATTACCAATTTCAGAAGCCGCCCCGGTATTGGTCGGAGAATCAAAAGTACCTTGATCAGACTGACCCACAGGATGTCGACCAGTTGGCATGGGAGACGGAAAACGTCGTCCTGAACCTGCTGACCAAAATGCCCGGCTATTCAGGACAAGCATCGGGGCAGGTGCAATCCACCACCGCCCAGGAAGGTGTCAGCCGTGTCCTTGAAGACAAAGACGGTGTTCTTCATCAGCAGATCAATCTCACCACGCATCAGATCAATGCCTGGCTTGGCCGCCGCCTTGAGAGTTGGGCAGCCAACCAGAGTATCAAGCTCCCCTCGGAGATCAGCGATGTGATGATGCACACTGAGGGGGGGCACATCGTCACCGCGTTTCGGTTCAAAAAAGGTCAGATCGATGCGGTGGTCTCCTGCGTGTTTAACATCACCATCACCGAGCCGGGTAAAGCGCTCGTCCATCTGGTTCAACTGCGGACCGGCTCCCTGCCTGCAACCTGGACGACCAAGCTGCTCAACGACAAAGATTTCAAACGGTTGATCACCCGCCTTAAGCAAGGTGAAAAAGCGGATCTCAAATTCCCCCACAGCATTAACGACAAGCTCACCGTCACAGTCAACAAACTCACCATCCACGCTAACGGTGTCATGGCGGATGTCGTGACGAAGTAACCACGCACGGTAGATCTGTATGCATCTTGCGTGAGTTGATGTCAGTTGTTACATCACGTCGAACGACCCTGCATCTGAAATGCGACACCGAGTCAAGATGACTCGGCTATAT
>JBICHS010000074.1:0-8523 GCA_043101135.1 Phycisphaeraceae bacterium JB051 | reverse complement strand
CCGTTTGGCGTCATGTAATCCCAAAGCATCCCAGACCGCTTCGAGTCGGCCCATGCCATAATGCATGTCGTTGAGATTCGGCAGCCGGAAGTGAATAACCTGGTCGGCTTCAAAATGCACTTGATCCAAAGGGTTTTGCCCATAGCTGTAGCCGGAGACAAATTGCTCCTTGCATGGGATCACGCGGGTCCACTGACTGGGCATCAGCCAGAGTTCGCCGGGGCGGTCAAGGCGTTGATCCATGACAGGATGCAGATAGCAATTGCCGGTGATCTGCAGGTAAAGCATGCGTAGTACGGTTAATTCAAAACCGTTCTGATGCGGGTTGACTTGATGCAGTAAATCAAGCACCGGGTGTCGATCAATGACCTGGTCAAACTGATCTCCCCAATGGGCAGCTTTGTTAAGAACGGTTTGACTGGGCCTTGATTCATGACCGTTATTACCTGTGAGATGTTTGCGTTGAGCTTCATTCACGGGGCGTGTTTTGAAGAGTTTTCGCCCCGGGCGCTTTCGGATATACAACCGTAGCGGAACGGATGCCACGGCGTTGGCGTTCAGCATGGCTGCTGCGTAGACCCAATGGCTGCATTGCCTGACAGCGGCTTGCTGATCAAACGGTCTTGGCTTGGCACCATGTTGCCTCAGTCCATCCAGAACATGCATGGATGAACGGATGTAACGTTGTCGCCCGAAGATTGATTTGAGTGTTTTGAACATGTTTGTGGTTCCTTGACTGTTGCTTTAATGCCCTATGACACGCACATCCAATGTGTTTTCTGCCAGCCCATCGAGATACACCACGGCATATCGCATCGCATCCATCCCGTGGTCATTGACCATGACAGGTGTTTCTGAAATGTCCGATCCACGTTGCCAGACGTATCCCGCAAACTCCTGGCAGGTTGAGGTTGGTTTTTGTTGTTCGCTTAATCGTGGATCAACATGGATCAGACAATCCTGCATAAGCATCAGACGCGGCTTGCCGTCCGCTGCTTTCTTGAGTCTGGCTGTGACAGCTTGAATCCCACTGCATAAAGACTTCTTTGCCAGTGTTGTTGAGATGCCATACCGCTCAAGCGTCGCGCGGCCTTCGGCATCGTGATCCGTAATCGTGGCTTCGTACGGTTCACCTTCTGAGTGTTTGAGGATGGTCTGAGCATGGTCTTCCACCAAGCCATGACTCTGATACAACTCGCGATAAAGCATCATTCGGCCATCGGGATCAATCGCCCACCATTGGCAGACGAACGGGTTGGTGTAGCCAAAGTCAATGCTACGGATGCGTCTGTAATGTTCAGGGATTTTGTGTTGTTCAATGACATGGACTGCCGGATCCCACAGGTCATAAACTGCACCTTCCTGCCCGGACCAGATGCCTTTGTACAAGCGGTCTCGACGGACACCAGTAAGTTGTTCCAAGCGGTCTTTGTAGGCGTCGGTGACGTGGGGGTTGTCATCATGACGACTTCGAAGCCGTGACATCTGCCCGCGAAACGCCCGTTGGTTTAGCCAATGTGTCGGGGCATCCGGATTGGTGTCGGCAATGGCCTGTTGGTAGGGCATGACGCCATTGCGCAGTCGCGTGAGTAATGATTCCCAATCGTCTTCGCTTAGCTCCCGTGCTTCGAAGGCAAAAATCATGTCGTATTCCGTGGACATAATCCGACTTGCCCGATCCATGCCTGCGATTACCAGAACCGAGCCATTGGGATATCGGTAACTTTGACGTTGTCGACGTGATGGGCCAGTGAGCATCGGCCAATCATTTGGCAGAACCTTTTGCTCGAATGTGACCAGGGCTGATTCGGTCATGGATTCACGTGTTTTACGCACGAGTAATGCACGCATCCCCGGATACTTGATGGCGCAGAGATTGGCTTTTTCAAGTAACGCCCGTGTTTTACCTGTGCCCGCGGGGCCTTCCATGAGTACTTCAGCCGACTTGTTATAAAGCAAATCGCGTGCAGCACCATGTGGGCGATAGGGTTTGTTGTCCGTGGTGTAGGTCATATTTTTTCGAGTTCCACTTCGCTGATGACTTTGACCAGCAATTCTGATGTTTGTTGTGCTTTGCTTTCCTGAAGGTTGGTGTTCAGAAGTTTGTGCTTGGTGTCGATAAGCTGCTTCCAGCGATCAATGGCTTTGTGATCACCGTCACGAACGCCTTTGGCCAAAGGCAGAAGCGCCATCTCAATTCGCTGTAAATCCACTGCCATTTCAAGGTCGTAGGCATCTGCATTGGGACTGACAATGGAACGGATATCCAGGAAGACGGTTTTGACACTCACGCCAACCGCCTGGGCAATCTGTGCGTAGGTCATACCAGCTTTGCGCATTTCCAATTCACGGAGTCTGCGTTCGCGTAGTGCCTTGCCACGGTTGCTTAGTGTCTTGGTTTTTTTCTTGGGGGTGACAGTCAATGGATGACCTTTCGATATCTGAACGATGCGGTGATGCGTCCGATGGAGCCGGTTTTCTTGCCTGTACGAGCAAGGATGCCTTGGTGTGCCTGGCCGCATTTGACGACCTTGGTGCATCGCCAATGATCATTGCGTGAAAGACTGCGAATCAAGGCTGGATGTGATGTGACGATACTCACACGTTTGGATTGCGATTCGTGTTTGGCAACGCAATCAAGCACTGCTGTCCCGACGCCAAGTCCTTGAAAGTCCGGCAAGACC
The DNA here is from genome assembly GCA_043101135.1 of Phycisphaeraceae bacterium JB051. GTDB lineage: Bacteria > Planctomycetota > Phycisphaerae > Phycisphaerales > Phycisphaeraceae > UBA7800. The sequence goes on along the minus strand of JBICHS010000074.1, from coordinate 5,839 downwards.
ACCAATCGGTGAATCATGCGGATGTCTTTTTGCCCATACAAATGCAGTGTGCTGCAGAAGGCGACAGGCTTATCATCCCATGTTGCCAGGTAACACCGAGAGGCTTTGTTGAGGTTGCTGCTCAGATAGTGATGACGCTTAAACAATCGCCATTGATCCTGTTTGCAGTGACGGATTTCAAGGTTGATGGCTGGCCGCCGAACGGACCCCCAGTGCAGCGTCTGGTCTGCCATATCCAAATGCCAATCCGGTTCAAGCCAATCAAGGATGTCGTAGTGACACGTGATGGCGACGAACTTTTTGCATCGCGCCCGCGATGCACGTAGTGTCTTGGCAACGGCAGCGGAGCCGAACCGGGCAACCTGACGATCCACCACACTGGTGAACTCATCAAAGGCGACAAGCGGTTGCTCCTTGAGTAATGCATAGGCCAGATTACAGCGGAACTTCTCGCCATTGCTCAAAACATGCCACGGGCGAATCCATGCAGGCGGGGAACTCAACCCAACGCTGTTGAGCATGGCGGTGACCTGTTTGCCCGGCAACGAAGGCTCATAACCATCAATGACCGCTTTATCATGCGGCCAATCAACGCTGTCGAAAAGGCTTTGTGGTGAGATGCAACCCTCATTGCCAAAGGCATGTTTGGCGATTGTACTTTTGCCTGAACCGGACGGTCCGACAATCGCACCAATCGTCCAATCGCTGGCTATGTCCGGCAGTTCGACTTCAAATCGCTGAGTGCTTTTCTCTGAGAGTTTCACATCAAATAGTCCCGCAACTTGACGAACCCGAAAGCTGTCAAACACAGGCGTTTGAACTACAGCGTTAAGACGCGGCATGGGAATCCCTCCTGTTCAAGACGTTCGAAAAGTTGCTTTTGCTGTTGCTCGTCCTCACATGCAACGAGCAATTGATACGTGTCGGGGATCGCAACGTCACGCAACGATTCGTTCTCAATGTGCAAGGCTTTATTGATGGCCTCTTCAATTTGTGAATCATCAAAGCCTGTTGTCAGATGATCAAAATCGAGCTGGTTTTGCAGGTTTGCCATCTGTTGGGAAAGTTTGTCCATATCCCATTGGCTGGTGTCGGTGGTGCGGTTGTCGGCGATGGCGTAGGCACGAGCGCTGGAGCCGGAAAGGCCGGTTGTCACAGCAGCAAGATGGGTCCAGCCCAGCGCCCGTGCCGCCAGTAGGGTGCCGTTCCCGGCCAGGCAGGTGTTGTGTTTGTCGATAACAATGGGTTTTTGCTGACCAAATGCTTCAAGGCTTTTCTTAATGGCATCAAGGTTTTGCTCAGGATGCTTGCGGACGTTGTCCTGATCGTTGTGAATCTGTTCGATGGGGACCGCAAGCGGACGTAGTGTTGGCTCGATGTGTTGAAGGTGGTTTGCCATTTGGACTTCCATTTTTTTAACCGCCAGGACGCCAAGAACGCCAAGGTCGGAGAGTTTGTTTTCTGAATTAATAGCTTCTTTAGAATGTTTTATTGATTGTTCTCTCGCCGTTTGTCTGCCCATGTTTCCCGTAACCAGCGGACATCGGTTTTGACCTGGATCAGGGAGTTGTGAATGACGATGAGTTTTTCATCCAGCAGTTGGTTGCGTTGCTGCACGGCTGAGAGTCGGTTGTCCATGTCATCGAGTTTCTGCAGCGTGACTGCTCGCTCACCAGCCATGACCCAGACCCAACCCAAAGCCGTGATACAGACGGAAAAGAGCCATGCGTATTGGTTGAGTGTTTTCATTTGCGTGTTGCTGCCTGAAGAATGGTTTTGATGTCAGGTAAATCGCCAGAGTTCGCAGGGGTGTTGGTGTCGCCATCCAGGCCCAATCGAAAACGGATTTGCTCTTTCTCCGTGCTCGTCCAGTCACTGGAACCTGAACTGATCGCGACGTTGTCGACAATCTCTTTGACCAGTGAGCCGGAAATCGCAGCGTTGAAAGTACTGCCGGTATTGGTGGTGAAAAAGTCTGACAATGCATTGACGGACAGTTGGTCCACTGTGACCGGATCACTTGTCGGATCAAAGCTGCTTCGCGATGAGATGGGCATGTCCAGATTGGATAGCACGCCAAAGTCCGTCGTGGTGACATTGACATTGGCCCACTTGCCAACGTTGACGGTTTGATTCGTTGGGTCGAAGTCTGCCAGGTCGCTGATGTGTTTACTGCTAATGACAAAGTGGTCAATGATCGCCGTGTCACTTGTACTTGCCACTTGTGCATTGACGACGATCTGTACAACATCGCCATTGACATAGTTTGCAGGAACATTGCCTGTAATCTTGTAGCGACCGGTTGCAAGGTTGGTAACGGTGAGAACGAAGCTGGCATCATCCGTCCCATTGCGTGTTGCAATCGCAGTCGGCAAAATGTCGGCATTGCTGGCTTGACCGGTCTGCGGATCATGGGTGGTCAATTGCGCGGTATAGGCGTCCGATGGTTTGAGCATCATGGGATAAACCTTTTATGCTGAAATAAAGGGGTTAAACGAACTTTAATCGCGATGGCTTAAAGCGATGTTGATGATTCAGATGATGCTTGGGGTGCATTGGAATCGATTTTGAGTTGGCTGATCACGCGGTCTTTACGCAGACTATCCAGACCTAGTCCGACTGCAGAACCTGCACTGATCAAGCTGATGATGGTGGTTAAGGCACTGATCGGATTGGCATTGCCTTGTGCAGCCTGAGCAGCAAGTCCACCGAGCGTGTCGATGATCTGCTGGTGTTGCTGTGTCTTGGTTTGAAGGTCTTCAACTGCGAGGGCCAATTGTGCATTGAAGTCCTGTTGTTTGATAGTGAGTTCTTCAAGTTCAAGTTGCAGTAACTTCTCGCGTTGTCGGTATTGGGATTCGATGTTATTCGCTTCGGTTTGCAATTGTCTGCTTGAAACAGTCCGCGACGGATCAATGAGACTGCTGGTTTTCACTTCGCAGCCAACCAGGTATCCACCGAGCAGTAGTGCAAAGCCAAGGCAGAAAATCCAGTTGCGATAATGGTCCAGAAAAAGAGTGGCGTTGTGCCAAAGGTCAGGGAGTTTGATGGTCACGATGTGTTCCTTTTTGTGGTTCACATCATGGGGCGGCGATACGTTCAGTTTAGAGCTTGATTGTGATGGATGTCAATCGTTTTGTTTGGTTTTTGATCGCAAATCCGGAAATAAAAAACCACTGCGTTTACAGTGGTTTTTAGTGTTTTGGGGTTTATTTGTGATTAAGAATCAGGGGGAGATTTCGTTGGGTCTCAGAGCTTTATTGATGATGCTATATGCTTCGGAGCCGAGTTTGACGGAGTCTGCATGGCCGTCCATGAAAACCATCTGCGCGGAGTTGGTATGTCGCCAACCACCCCAGGCTAGTAGTTGATCTTCAGTGGTCCAAACAGTGATGGTATGGTTGCCGACAGTACCACCACCGCCATCAATGGCAAGCAGTGTTTTTGAGGGTTGGATGACGCGCGTATTGATCAAGTAATACTGTTCGGTATTGGTTTCCCAGGTTGATGGTGAAGCGGTGAGCGTATGGTTGAGCATGAAGTTGCCGCCATAGGAAAGCAGATGTCGCCAGTTGCTGGTTGACTGAGGATATTCAGGGCATTGCCAGATACCGTTTTCGCCGAAGGTTCCGTCGGGGATTTTGTTGCCAGCATATCGAAAGAGATAGGTTCGCCAGACATTGATCCCTGCACCGCCGGTGATTCTGAAATCCTCGAATTTCTCCTTGTTTTCAGAGAGATACATGGATTGAGCCAATCCGATTTGGCGGATGTTGTTTTGGCAGACGGTCGCGCGGGCGGCTTTGCGTGCTTGTCCTAATGCAGGCAGGAGAATGGAAATGAGCAGACTGATGATTGAGATCACCACGAGCAACTCGATGAGCGTGAAGCCTGTTTGTTTACGGGTATGTTTGTTCGTGGACATTGACTGATTCCTTGTGACGTGACGCATGTTCTTGATGTCCAATGTTATTGGCGGACTTGAAGCTTGAGATTCAAAGTGTGTTGATCTGGGGTGAGTTCAAATTCTGAAAGAATCTGCTTTGAGTTGGGAGCAGTGATTTTGTATTGGCCATGAAAACCACGGAGATTGATTTTGCCGTTGGCATCTGTTTTGACAGTTGCATCAGTCCACCATTGTTTGTGCACCAGGTCGATCCATGTCTTGCCCAGTTGGGTGATGTTCCATTGCGGATCGTAAAGACTGCTGTTGGGTTTCCAATGCCAACCTGCCCAGAAACCCCAGAGAATAATGCCATCGCTGCTGGGGTGACTGTAGACAGCGGTCATGAAGTCGCGGAGATAGTCTGCCTGCAATTGCGTGTCGGTGAGGTCGATATCCAGTTCGGTGACCTGGATGGGAAGACCTAGTTCACCGAAGCGATCGAGGATGGCAAGGACGCGATTGATGTCCGCAAGATCACTGCCGAAGTGTCCCTGCATACCGATGCCACCGATGGGGGCGTTGTTGTTTTTGAGGTACGAAATGGTCTTAAACAATTCATCCTGTCTGGCATGTCCAAGACCAGCATTGCTGAGGATGCCGGTGTCATTGATATAGAGTGCGACGTCGGGATTAAGTTGGTGCGCCAGTTGGAACCAGTGGATGAGTTCCTGCTTGCCGAGGATGTCGACGAGGTCATGATTGCCATAGAGTTCGTTGATGACATCCCAGAGGATGACTTTGCCACGTGTTGCTGTGACGACGGATTTAAAGTGATTATCGATGCGTTCTCGTAACGCTGAAGGCGAGTCTGCAAGGGCTTTGATATCTTGAGGGACACGTGACCAGCCGGGCCAGATCAGGCAGTGCCCACGGACATCGATATCACGTGCTTTGAGCTTATCCAGTGCACTGAAGACCAGTTCATGTCCCGTGCCTTCGCATCGCCAATATTTATTGCGTTTTTTGCGTTGTTCAAGTGTCAGACCTTCAGGAATCGGCAGAAGGGATGCTTCCCACTGAGGCCATTTGAGGAAGTTGGCGATGGTGGTGACATTGAAAAGCTCGAAGACATGCTTTTGAAATTGCTCGGTGTTATTGAGGATGTGCTGCTTGGGCAAACCATCGAGATTAATAGGGGAAATCAGCGGGGCGGGGACGGCACTGCCAAACGGGTAGGCGTGTTTGGTCATCGCAATTTGCAGTGGCATGTTGCTGGCCGGTTTGCCATTTGTATCAGTGACAGTGATTTGGATGTCGCGTTTTCTGAGTTGTTCAATGCGCTCTTTGGCTGCCTTGCGCCAAGGCGCATCGGCTTCTCTGCCACCGTACCCGGGTGACCAGACAGGCAGTGATGTGATGGGAACCTGCGTGCCGAAGTTGGTCAGCTTGAGGTTGGCAAGTTCGAGGACTTGCTCAACAATACCCGGGCCGAACGTGACCTGGGCGCCACCTGCGGGATAGTCCTGGGGGATTTGTATCGGTAGATTGATACGCTGCCAACCACGTGACTTGCCCAGGCAGATCACGGTTTTGAGTGATTTGAAATAATGGCCATGCATGTTTTTTTCAAAGATGACACGCAGGTAACCTTCGTCGGTTTCTGACGAGACCGTTCGCATGTCAAAACTCAGCAGCAGGACATCGCCTTTATGGACCGGTTGATCGGTCTTGGCAACGAGTTGGGCGTGGTAGAGGGTTTTGACTTTGCTGTGCGTATGCAACTGCAGCGTAGGGGTATGGTCGGTCTCACCATCTTGCCAATGCTTTGTGATGTTGCCTGCTTCCTGGCCGTTGATCGTCATGCTCGACCATGTGCCTGGTGCAATGACTTGCTGGCCAACAGGCAGATTGGATGGCGAGTCTGCGTGACATATGTTTGCCAACATCGACAAG
>JBICHS010000073.1:0-5758 GCA_043101135.1 Phycisphaeraceae bacterium JB051 | reverse complement strand
AGCAGCGAGCCACGTCGCGCCACCATTCTCACGTTCATCATTGCCCAAAGCTGCTTGATGCTCGGCGATCTGGATGCGATTGCCCCAATCATCACGATGGCGTTCATGATCACCTACGGGACGCTCAACCTCGCATCGTTTTACGAATCATTTACCAAAAACCCAAGCTACCGTCCGCGTTTTCGATTCTGTCATTGGAGCCTGTCACTGTTGGGCGCGATCCTCTGCCTGGTGGTGATGGTGGTGATCTCCTGGGTCTGGGCGTTGATTGCCATCGTGGGGATGGCAGGTCTTTACTGGCTGATCAATCAGCGTGAAATCGAAGCCAACTGGGGTGATCTTAAAAGTGGTATCGCCTTTGAACGAGCACGTAAGAACCTCAACATTCTCGAAGATCAACTTTACCATCCCAAGAACTGGCGGCCGATGCTTCTGACCATGAGCGGCGCCGGTTCATCGCGTAAACATCTGGCCATCTACGGGCACTGGCTCACTGCCGGCCACGGTATTCAAACCCTGGGACAAGTACTTGAAGGTGATATCACGCAACACATGGATCGGCGGAAGAACCAACGTGAAGTGTTGCGGACATTCATCAAGGAAAACGAACTCTCGGCCTTCCCTGCTGTCGTGGTATCCGAATCCGTTCGCCAGGGCATTCTGTCATTGGTCCAGGCACATGGTTTAGGCGGCCTGGAGCCCAACACCGTCCTGCTGGGGTGGCCGAATCAGGAACACCGAGGCCCGGAGTTTGGTCGTTTGCTGCGAACGGTCGCAGGCTTGAATCGCAGCCTGATTCTCGTGCGTTCTGAAAAAGAAGACGAGCAACTTTGGTCGCCGCCCCCCGGGCCGATTGATGTCTGGTGGCGTGGTCGCTCCAACGGGCCGTTGATGTTGATGCTGGCATTTCTACTGACCAAAAATCACGGTTGGCGAAACCGCAAAATTCGTCTGCTTCGAGTGGTAGCCAACGAGGCCGCCCGGGAAGAAATCCAGCGACATCTCCAACAACTGGCAGACACCGCCCGAATCGACGCGGAGATTCGCACCTTCATTGCTGATGACGCGGTCGCAAAAATCAAGAACGTATCCAGTCAATCCGCAGCGGTTATTCTCGGCTTTGAACCCCCGGAAAATCAGGACGCAGATGAACGCTTCTATCAGAACATGGAAAACCTCATGACCGGCCTGCCCCGCGTCCTGCTGGTCGATAATGCTGGCAGCATCGAACTGGAAATATAAGCCAGCAATTCGCACAACCCATACAACCCCACCCCCATGCGTTTTCTTTTCCCATTTGCATTTGCTTCAACCGGGTCTGGATGTACGTTTGGGCGGGAAAAACGCAAACACTCAGTGATCACTGAGAACCGAGGGGAGATGGAAAAAGTGAGACGACGCATTCATGATTTATTGACCAGGGTCAAACTCCTGCGAGCTCGACTTGCAGGGGCTGACGTACGCGCGGACTTTCCATGCAAGATCGACTCGACCGCTGTGCTTTACAACGGCGGGCCAATCACCATGGGCAAGTATGCGGATATCCGTGCGCATGCGATCCTCATGCCTGCAGGCGGTTTCATCGAGATCGGTGAAGGCACCAGCGTCGGCATACAAAACGTGCTTCACGGCGGGGGTGGCATTCGCATTGGTGATCATGTTCTCATGGGCCCGCAGGTCCGCATCATTTCAGAAAATCACAAGTTCGATGATGTCGAAGAACTGATCTGCCATCAGGGTCTCGACAAGCAGACCGTGACCATTGCTTCAGATGTCTGGATGGGCTGTAACGTGACGATTCTGGCAGGCGTGACTGTCGGGCGCGGTGCTGTGATTGCAGCCGGTGCGGTGGTCACCAAACCCGTCCCTGAGTTTGCAGTCGTTGCAGGCGTCCCTGCCAAGGTGATCAAGTATCGCAAGCAGCCACAGGTTCAAATCACCACGACCGATGTCGACCAGCTCCTGCCCAAGACCAGCAAAGCCCACGCATCATCCTGATATGTCATGCAACACAGCCGCGCCAAGATCATCCTGTTTTCAAGTCTTTTCGGACTTGCGGTTTTGATTGGGGCAAGTGTGATGTTCTTCAAACAGCCGGACATGACCGGGCGCAAACGCATCGTCTGCCTGGGAGATTCAATCACATGGGGTTCGCGTTTGGACTTCTTCCGTTGGACGACGCATCTACAGAAAAAGCTCGACAAGCAACATCCAAAACAATGGCACGTGATCAACGCAGGCATCAACGGCAACACATCCGAGATGATCCTCAAACGCGCCAACGACGTGCTAGCATTGAACCCCACGCTGGTGATCCTGCAGATGGGCTTTAATGATGCTCACGTTCTTGAGTCAGCCAATCAACCGCGTGTGACACTTGATGATTTTGCAAAACATCTTACCCAGATCGTGAACCTGTTTGAGGATGCAGACATTCCAATAGCCATCGTGCTCAATCATCCTGTTGACCACTGCAACATCGCGCAAGGTAACGGCGTTGACTACGCTCAGAACTATGCCCCCTATCAAGCAACACTGCGGTCGTTCTGTGAACGCAAGCCAATCCCCATCATCGACATGCCCAACTTGCTTGAGCAACAACAGGTCGACATGACAAGCTTCCTGCGCGAAGACGGTTTGCATCTGACGCATCAAGGCAATCGAATCTATGCCAAGCTGATGAATGAGGCATTGAAGAATCAAGGTTTGCTTCAAACACTGCCATGATCAAGGCCGAGTTCCCATACCTTGATCATCATTGATCAATCCGCCATGTTCGGCTTCCAAGGCGCCTTGTTCCAAACCGTTGCGATGGCGACGGATTGGTCGACCAATGTTTCAATGGTGTTAAGTTGCACGTGAATATCTGCAAAAAGTGAGTTGACGGTGTTGCCCGGGTCGTTGTGGGCAATGCCCTGCTTGTGGCGACCGTGAAGCATCATCAAGTCACCGTTGACTGACGAACCGCCCCAATAGGCAACTGCACGTTGCGAAAAGCCTTCAACCACGGTGACGATTTGGCCGGGATTAAGCACATCATCCACACGTGGCGTAACTGAACCGCTGTCTTTGAAGAAGTGATACGAACCGCTGTAGTCGGACTTGTTGCCGCCATTCATCAGCAGGTCAGATGACGGGCAAGCCATAACGCCTTGTGGCCGTTCGCCTGCTGCCCAGGTCTGCCAATTGGTTCCCATGTTCAGGTAGTGACCACCAATATATTCCTGCCAGGTGATGATGTTGTCAGGTATGCGATTGGCAGGATAAAAATTGTTGTAATCTTCGCTGTAACTGGCAAGCACGATACCGAGCCCGCGCATGTTTGAGCCGCATTGGATGGCACGGGCGCTGGAACGAGCTGCACCCAAGGCAGGCAGAAGAATGCTGATGAGTAACGCAATAATGCTGATGACCACCAGCAACTCAATGAGCGTAAAGCCGCGTGATTCAACAGAATGATGCTTCTGATCCGACATCAAACACCTCCACATTCTCAAACCCGACCATCTGAAAACGGTCATCCCAAAGTCACGAACCCACACATGTCATTGCCCAGAGAACCGGCTTATGCACACGTGTACATTCAATCATAGGATGATCCCCATTCCCGAGTCAAGCTTGGTGAACCAAAATATTTGTTTGGTCTTTGTCTCTGATGTGGTCATGCCTGATGACGCAGCCCTTGGCGATTCGATGTTGATTCGACCAATCGCGCACCTGCTGGCTTGCCCCCATTGGATCAATTGCATCTGCTGGTTTTTCTCCCATGTCGATGCGCGTTAAGATGCTCGGACTATGATTAAAATCACCGTCAACGGGCAGGAAAAAGAAGTGGCTGACGACATCACCGTCCGTCAGCTCATCGTCGATTTGGAACTGGGTAAAGCAGCAGTGGCTGTCGAAGTCAACCGCGAACTGGTCCCCAAAAAGATCCACGAATCCACCGTCTTAGCTGACGGCGACACCGTGGAACTCGTCACCCTCGTGGGCGGCGGTTAACCCTACCGACATTCTGTGCAAACACCCGCATGCACATTAAAGCCCTGGGGTTTCAACCCCAGGGGTGCCTTGAAAATCTTTCGATTCACCATATTTAATCAAACCCGCAAAGGACTCACCCATGAGCACTGAAAATACCACCGTCGTGGACAATCCCCTCATCGTCGCAGGTCGTCAACTTCAAAGCCGCCTCATCGTCGGGACCGGCAAGTACAAAGACTACCCCACCATGCAGGAAGCGCTCCAGGTCTCAGGCACGGATGTTGTCACCGTCGCGGTTCGTCGTGAACGCCTCGTCAATGAAAAAGGCGAATCACTGCTGGACTTCATCGACACCGACAAATACACCATCCTCCCCAACACCGCCGGCTGCTTTACGGCTGACGATGCCGTGCGCGTCGCGCGCCTGGGCCGTGAAATCCTCGACCAACTCGACAACCCCGGCAAGGAATGGGTCAAACTCGAAGTCCTCGCTGACAAGAAAACCCTCCTCCCCGATCCGGTCGGCACACTCGAAGCCACTAAGGAACTCGTCAAGGACGGTTTTAACGTACTCTGCTATACCAGTGACGATCCCGTCATGGCTGTGAAAATCAAGGAAGCCGGCGCCGCTGCGGTGATGCCTGCCGGTTCCCCGATTGGTTCAGGTCAGGGCGTGCTCAACCCCAACGCCATCCGCATCATTCTTGAATTGCTCAAAGATGGTGACAGCACCTATCCCGTCATCGTCGACGCCGGCGTGGGCACAGCTTCGGACGTGGTGCATGCCATGGAACTCGGTGCCGACGGCGTGCTGCTGAACACCGGCATCGCCCATGCCCAGGATGCTGTGAAGATGGCCCGCGCGATGTACCACGCCATCAACGCCGGCCGCGACGCATATCTCTCCGGCCGCATCGGCAAGAAACTCTACGCCACCGCGTCAAGCCCCTGGGACGGCGTGATCTCGTATATCCCAGGTGAGTGATTGGTTTGTAGGTCAAGCACAACAATATAGCCCTTGATGAATATAGACAATAGGCTATAATACGATCATGTGGCAGGTGGAATTCACCGATGAATTTGAGCTTTGGTGGGATGAATTGACCGAAGCTCAGCAGGATGCGTTGGCTGCCAGTGTTCGGGTTCTCGAACAGTTGGGCCCCGGCTTGTCGCGTCCGCATGCCGACACCGTCAAGGGATCGAAGCATGCCAACATGAAGGAGCTTCGCACCCAATGTCAGGGTCAGCCGCTCCGCACGTTTTTTGCCTTCGATCCCCGACGATCAGCCATCCTGCTCATCGGTGGTGACAAGACAGGCAACGACCGTTTTTATGAACAGATGATCCCGACAGCAGACCGTCTTTATGACGAGCACCTCGCACAATTGTCTGAGGAAGGATTGATATGATGGCACGCAACTTCAACGAACTTCGCAAGAAGATGTCTCCCCAACGTCAAGCCCGCGTCGACGGCATGGCTCAGCAAATGATGGTCGAAATGTTACTCGCCCAAATCCGTCAGGAAGCCGGCCTGACGCAAAACGACCTTGCTGATACTCTGGGCATCAAGCAGCCAACTTTATCCAAGCTCGAATCCCAGGACGACATGCAGATCAGCACCCTCCGCCGCATCATCCAAGCCCTGGGCGGCGAACTGGAACTCGTCGCCAAAATGCCCGGCGGCACCATCCGCCTGTCCCAGTTCAAAGACGATCTAAAATCCGCGTGATGTATTTTTTGAACCGCCAAGACGCCAAGAACGCCAAGGTCGGAGAGA